>JBILHQ010000376.1:0-3515 GCA_044350415.1 Saprospiraceae bacterium
TCCTTGCTGAACTTCTTTCTAAATGGTGACATACTGATTCGTTTTTAAAAGTGAATTTACTACTTTTTTTAACTTATCTTAGTGTCTACTTTCTTGACAAGGTCCACCACTTACCACTAAACACTAACCACTAAACACTCACCACTCACCACTAATCACCATCTTTTTAACCACCGTACTTCCTCCGGTTTGCAGGCGCACGTAATACATGCCACTTACAGGGATCTGTTCGCGGGTGAGGGTAATTTGATGATAACCAATGGGGTATTGATGGGCAGCAGCAAAAACTTCCACGCCATTTTGGTTAGTAACAGTTATCTGTGCTTCTCCTGCAACGGGCTGATAAAAGCCAATTCGAGTGGATGTGCTCCACGGATTGGGCGCATTTTGGTATAAAACGGGCTGGTCATTGGTGGCACCAGCCTTTTCAAAACGAAGGGCCACATCGCGCCGTTGGCCATTTTTTTCAAAAGCCATGGACGGGGTAATCGCGTTGGAAATAGCCAGCATTTCGCTGAGTAAGCCGTCGGATAAAACAGTAAATTGCACGTCAAATTCCACTTGCCCGGTTTCAAAAGCTGCGGTGAATGCCGGGGTGAATTTGATGTCGTCGTTACTTTCAGGTATGCCAAAATTGTCGCTGGTAATTCCCTGACCCGGCATTATTTTTTCCAGGGCCAGTCCTTTAGCAGACAGGGTCATTTGCAGTCCCTCTATTTCGAAAGGCGTTTTAAAATGAAGGGTAATCTGTTCTCCTGCTTTCACTTCTTTATCAGTGATGGCCAGAAACGCCAGCTCGTAATTCCGGTCTTCGGATTCACCCTGGAAGTTTGGGGTAGCCGTTAAATCCACATCACCAATTTTACAGCCGATGAAATCAAGGGACATATTGCTCCAGCTATTGATGGGGAGACTTTCCCGCAACACCTCTGCAAATGGATTGAGGGGATCCGCAAAAGTCTGTGTCTTGTCAACAAAACGCCAGCTGCCGTTATTGGGCAATTCCGTGTATGTACCCAGGATTAACCGCCTGATTTCTACAATATCAAAAGTGGTAAGGGTTCCAGATTTGTTAGCGTCCCCGGAGATAATTTTGTATGGGGAATTTAAGGGGTCGAGGCCCAGAATGTGCCGGCTCATGAGTACCAAATCCCAAGAATTGACCCCATTGAGCGGATCTAGTTCTAAGACAGGTGTGATCACACCGTTTGCCAATGGTAAGGGATTATTCATGAATAAATTATAATCGCCAGCGGAGTTTGTATAATTGGCCACGGATATCCAGGGAAGACCATTGCTCATGCCGTTGAAATCGATGGAAACATTGGCAATACCTAAGCCAATCTCCGTACTGATGTTGCCGGCAGGTAGGGGGAGACCTAAGCAGACACCCATATTATCCTGAATCAGCACATAGGTCTCACAAAAATCAGTATTCCCATCTTTGTCAATCGACCATAACTCAATTAAATTGGTACCCAGATCTGGACAAGTAAATTGCACCCCTGTTTGTATGGTACCATCCGGGTTGTAGGGGAAGCCAGTGCCTGTGCCAGAGCGCCGGATACCAATCTTTAGTTGTTCTGAGGGCGTATAATTATCCTCTGTATATTGCAAAAAATCAGAAGCCCAGAGTTGCACCATGCCGCCCTGAATGTTCATGAGGTTGACAGATAACCCGTTCAGGCATACCACTATTGGTTTTTTACTATCTTTCACGGTGAGGCCGTATTCACAAACGGAAGAATTCCCGCAACTGTCGGTGACGATCCATTTGATTTTATGCGTGCCGTAAGGCATTTCGGGGTTAGTGCTTTGACCCAGGTTGTTTTTCCAGATTATCCGGGTATTAAGGCTGTCGCCGACGGGCACCACGGAGAGGTCAAAGCCCCATTTTTGGTCGGCGTTGACTGGCCGGGTATCAAATGACCGGGCCGTTCCCGAGAAAAGATGGCTGGTATTGTTGCCATAATACACAGTATTTCGGGCAGGCAAACTATCACTATCGATGATCGTTTCGAAGGTGTTGTTGTAGTCCAGATCCAGCGAAAGAATGTAGCGGAAAGATAAATTACCGGAGGTGCTACAGTGGTTCGTAGCCAAAAGATCCATTTGTGTGGCACTTTCCCCCAGATCGTGGCTGCTGATGGCCGGTGCCCACCAGTTAGCAGCATTCCAGAAATTGGGGTCATTGTTGCTGATGTCATTTACCGAAACAGGCGAGCCCGGGCAAATGACAGTGGGTGATTGTGCAAGGAGGATAGTTGAAAAAAGAGTGGCACAAGCAATGGTCAGCCGGAAATGGCGCAATAGTAAATTTACATTCATGAGAAAAAGATTATTTTTGAATATTAAGGATTATTTTACTAACGTAAAAAGATGGGCAATGGTTGGGCCGACGAAAAAAGGCCTGCAGGGACAGGACCAAAGCGGTCTGTGAAAAATATCCTCTCTTTGACGATGCAAAACTTCAGGTTATTTTTTGTCTGTTCTTAATGACTTCCAGGACCAGTGTTTCAAATAGCCAGATTATTGCTTTACATTTGGTATGTATTTTCTCACGGTCCAAACTGCTGAAGAAAGGCTGGAGGAACAGGTACTCAAAAATAATTAAGGTTCAATTTTAAATGTTCAATGGCAGCCTTAATGGAATTTAACTTCCCCTAACCATAAGACCGCCATTGAACATTGATCATTGAACCTTTAAAATTACTTCAGTTTAATGACTGTCATAATTCCCGCTTTTTTTGTGGCTTCATCTTCGCTGAATGGTTTCTGCTTGATGGTCACAGTGTGGCCTTCGTTCGAAATTTCGGACAATGAATTAGAGGAGCCCTTTACTTTTTTATCAGGGAAATGGTAGACCTGCGTATAAGACATATCCGCAAAGAAAGATTTGAGCATATCCATGCTGCCTTCTTCGCCACCATCTTCACCACCGCCTTCAGTCAGTGCTTTTTTCAATTCCTCGCCGATATTACCTGCACCAAGGCGCTCGAATTTCTTTTTGGAAAATTTATACGTTTCGTCTGCTTTGGAATCGTACTTTTCTTTGTTAATAATTTTGATAGCTTTATTGAGTGCTTCTACATTGGAAAAGTCAAAAGTGTAGCCAAATTTTAGCGCGGAGGTATCGCTGATTTCCACTACATTGGTGATACCGGGCACCCCTTTCAGTGCCGTTTTTATACCGCCGGTAAGTTGCTCACCAATCTGTGACATGTCTGTAGGAGGAGCAGCCTCTTCGGGTGCTGGGGCATCATGATTCACATCTTCGCTGTTTATGTCTTTTTCTCCGCCAGTCACAGCGGCAGAAGAGTCGGCACCTGGTGCCATGTTTTTAAACATGTCCATCATGCTTTTCATTTCGCCCATATCCAACATCATTGAATACATACCCGAACCGTCTTTTTTAAAAGTAACCTCTTCCAGGATATTGAGGCAACCCGTCAGGAGCATAGAACCTATCAGCAGCGTGAGCAAAGAATAAATTTTCAAGTTTTTCATTAAAAAAT
>JBILHQ010000377.1:0-3502 GCA_044350415.1 Saprospiraceae bacterium
AAAGTTAGGCAGAATAAAGGCTTGCACACACCATATCTGACGAGCGGGAGTATAATATGGCTGAGACCGTAAAAAAGGGTGCCGAAACAGAAGTAGGGAGTTTAATAATCGTTTTTTGGCCGGTAGGCCAGCCAGCCCAATAACTATTATTGCAGCGCCTCCACGCGGTAACCTTCTTTGCGGAGCAGGGCCACCACACCGCCTTGTCCGCCAAGGTGACCGGCACCGACTGCGAAAAAGGTAGGTTGTTCCAACATCATACGGCCCATAACGGAGATCCAGTTGCGGTTGCGTTGTCCCAGTAAAAGGTCTTCGTATTCGGCCATTCCAGTTGAATCACCGCCGATCATTTCCTGCATGGCTTCGATATCCTGGTTTTGATAAAGTTTAGTCATGCGCTCCATTTCATTTTCGCCACCTTCCGGCGTAACGGTGCGGAGACCATCAATCAGCATTTTGGCCTGATCTTCGTAGGGGATTTTGTCAAAAATACTCATCTGATATTCAGCCGTTTCCAGCCCGCCAGACTTCTTTTTTTGTTTTTTGGCAATATGCCACAACTCCATTTCCACTGCAGTCATTTTACTGTCTTTCCCGTTTCCCATACCACCACCTTCATCGTTAGTAAGCATCATACTGAGGAACATGGGTTTGATCCTTTCAAACATACCTGAAGGCAATCCTTTTTCATCCATTTTTTCCCTGACAAACTGGTAATCCGTAGCGGAAAGCAAGTCTTTGAGTGTTTTTCCATCCTTCATAAAGGATTTGGTGAGCAGGCTGAATTGGGTACGCAGACTGGTCATCTCCTTCATATCAATCTCAAACGTGATCTTTTTGGTGCGTTCAAGTGCATGAAGCGTTGCTTCTGAGAAATGCAGATCGTCTTTTGCGATCAGGTGAATTGTGCCGAAAAGATATGAAGGTTGCTTGAGTCCATTTTCGGTAATACGCCAGAGCAGGGACTTGTCGGTAGGAGCTACTGTATCAGGCGCATAAATGACCTTTTGGGAGGTATGGCATCCGGTACTGAATGCCCATAGCGTCACCAAGCCAACGACCGTTCTAATTAAATTTTTCATAGCAGATTTATTTTAAATACTTCTTCACATTCCACCAGCCGGTTTCTATTTCCGCTTCGTTTTTTTTATAAAATTGAACAGCAGGATCATTCCAATCCAATACCTGCCATTTAGTCAATCGACAGCCACGTAGCTGCGCCTCCTCGAGAAATGCATCATAAAGCATTTGTCCGATGCCGTAACGGCGGCAGGATTCGGTAACCACAAAATCATCCAGGTATAACATCTTTCCTTTCCAGGAAGAATATGCCATAAAAAACAGGGTCATTCCCACCACCTTTCCGTCTATGGTTGCTACTAATCCTTCGAAAAGACCGTTTTTAAAATCCTCCTCATATTCCGTTACGGTTGTCTCCACAGACTCAGGCGATTTTTCGTATACCGCCAGCTCAAACATAAGGGCGTGCATAGCAGGAACATCTTCCATGTCAGCCTTGCGGATCATTATTGAGGGTGTGTTAATCATGACGCTACTGGTGCGGATGTGGTATCTTCCTGCGTGGTGCCGGACTCTGATGCGTTCAAATTAACTCCGTTCGCTAGGTTTTCGGTGGTATTATTATCCATTGTAACCGTATCTTCTGATGCATTAAGGTTGGTACCTGTTGTGAATTCGGGTATTGTTGTGAATGATGCGGTAACACCTGACTCCAATGCTGGATGCGGCTCTTTAAAAAAATCGCGTTGAAGCAGCAAAATACTCAACACACCACAAGTAATAGCCGCATCGGCAATATTAAAAATTGGGCTGAAGAACAACATGGTATCTCCTCCAATACCCGGCACCCAATCGGGAAAATGGATGTATTTCATCGGAAAATACAACATATCAACCACTTTTCCGTGCAAAAAAGTTCCATAGGCCGGGTTTTCAGCCGAAGCAAACTGTGCTAAACCACCGTGATACGATGATTCTGAAAAAATAAGCCCATAAATAACACTGTCAATGATATTTCCCAAAGCGCCCGCCGTAATAAGACCGATACTAAACAGCAGGCCCTTAGGTGCCTGAATTTTGATCAGCTGCCGGATATACCAAATAAGACCTCCCACCATTAATATCCGGAAAAGACTAAGTACTAATTTCCCATAGTCCCATCCGAACGTAATACCAAAAGCCATGCCTTCATTTTCCACAAAATGGAGACGCGCCCATTCCAAGCCTAAAATCGGCACATCCTGATTGTACTCAAAATTAAGTTTGATGTAAAATTTCAGTAACTGATCGAGCAAAAGGACCCCGGCAACAACAAAAATAACAATATGTGAACGCTTCATTTTTTATGAAAACCCTTACCAAAAAAGGGCATTTAAATTGAAAAAGTATAAACGAAAAAGAGCCTGATTAAGTTGCTAAGGAATGTGTGAATCTAATTCCTGCCAATTTATTCTACTGGCTTGGGGAGTCTGTTCTCCGCCGCTGCTAATGTTTTATCGCGCTTCCGTTTCACACTGTCGGCTACCATAATACTTACCTCATAAAGTGCAAATAATGGAATTGCAACGATAGTTTGGGACACCACATCGGGTGGGGTAATTATCGCAGCTACAATCAACAGGACCACAATGGCATGCCGGCGATAAGCACGCATGGATGCTGGACCAAGAATACCGATTTTGGCAAGAAAATAGGCTGCTACCGGCATCTCAAAAACTAATCCCGTGGGAAGCGTAAACATGGTCATATAACCTACGTATGAATCGAGCGTAGGGGCCACTTCCAGTCCTTCAACAGTATAGCCGGCTAAAAAACTAATCGAAAACGGTGCGATGATAAAATAACCGAATGCTACTCCCAGAAAAAACAAAAAAGTGCAGATCCCAATGATCCCTTTGGCCGCTTTTTGCTCGTGTTCGTGCAATCCCGGGCTGACAAATCGCCATATTTCAAACAAAATATAGGGAAATGCAATGATGAGTCCTATCCAGAAGGAAACATAAAGATGTTGCATCAGCACTTCACCCAGCTCTCGGGTAATGAGATGAAATTCCGGGGGACGGAAACACGCAGTATCGCCCATACCCATTGATTGCGAAAGATAACACATCGTTCGGTAGGTGATGAAATCAGGGTTTTTAGGGCCAAAAATAAGTGTTTCAAAAAGAAACGTCTTATTCATAAAGGCAACAATACCGCCTACCGCTATGGCAAGCGCAGAGCGCAATAAATGTTTTCGGAGCTCACTAATATGGTCAAAAAACGACATTTCTCCCCGAATTTTCTGGTATCGTTCTTCTTCATGTAACTGATCAAGCGGCATCGTATTTCCTGTTTTTCCTGTCTTGGACAAGGTTCAACTGCAAAGGTAAAGCGAAGAACGGGTTGAATGATAAAATTGTGAAGCTTTCTTATACTTACAATTAATAGTTAAAATCATCGTTTTGCCGTTTTAGGATAAATTCCGACCTTTGTATTCAAA
>JBILHQ010000028.1:0-38720 GCA_044350415.1 Saprospiraceae bacterium
CGCCATTTTGTATTTTTGATGAGGTGGATGCACCGCTCGATGATGCCAATGTGGAAAAGTTCAACAATATTATCAGGAAGTTTTCCAAAGATTCGCAGTTTATTGTGGTGACGCACAACAAAGCGACCATGGCTGCTGTGGATACTATTTATGGTGTTTATATGCCTGAACAGGGTGTTTCGGCAGTCACACAGGTCGATTTCAGGCAGTTGAACCACGAGGCGCTTGTGTTTGAAGCGTAATTCCAGTTGTATTTTCGTCCATCAAATATCTTCTGAGTGAACACACCTGTATCCATATTAAAACAGTACTGGGGATTCGATGCTTTCCGGCCTTTACAGGAAGACATCATTCAATCAGTGCTCGACGGCCATGATACGCTGGCCCTATTGCCCACTGGCGGCGGGAAATCGATCTGTTATCAGGTGCCGGCCATGTGCAAAGATGGATTGTGTATCGTGGTGTCGCCGTTGATTGCCCTGATGAAAGACCAGGTTCAAAATTTAAAAAAGAGAGGTATTCCAGCAGCGGCGATTGTATCGGGGATGAATCGCAGAGAAATTGATGTTGTTTTTGAAAATGCCTGTCAGGGCGCCTACAAGTTATTGTATGTCAGTCCCGAACGGCTGCAAACCGATATGGCACAGGTGCGGCTGCAACGCATGAATATCAATCTTTTAGCCGTCGACGAGGCGCATTGCGTCAGTCAGTGGGGATACGATTTCCGGCCTCCTTACCTCCAGATTGCTGAACTGCGGGAATTATTGCCCGGAGTTCCGGTTTTGGCGCTCACGGCAACGGCCACCCCGGAAGTGGCCGATGATATTCAGGAAAAACTTGCTTTTCGTATACCAAAATTGTTTCAGCAAAGTTTTTTGCGCAGCAATCTGTCGTATTCCGTTTTGTATGAATCCAAAAAGATTGAAAAACTTGTCGATATCCTCCAAAAGGTACCCGGTAGCGGCATCGTGTACGTGCGCAGTCGGGGAGAAACAAAATCTATCGCCGACCTATTAGTATCCAAAGGCGTTGTCGCTGGTTATTACCACGCTGGCCTCTCGTCGGAGGAACGGAATAAACGCCAGGAAGCATGGATGGATGGGAAAATGCGCGTGATGGTGTGTACCAATGCCTTTGGTATGGGAATCGATAAACCTGATGTGCGCATTGTGGTTCACCTGATGCTCCCCGACAGTCTAGAAGCCTATTTTCAGGAGGCAGGCAGGGCAGGTCGGGATGGTAAAAAATCTTATGCCGTTTTGCTGTACATGTCTGCGGATGCTGATCAGTTGAAGCGTTTTTTCGACAATGCCTATCCCCCATTTGGGGTGGTGCGAAGAGTATATCTGGCATTAGGCAGTTACACACAAGCGGCGATTGGAAGTGGAAGAGGGGAGAGCTATGACTTTGATTTACAATATTTTAGCCAGACTTATAAAATTGAACAACCTGTGGCGCATGCTGCTTTGAAACTATTGGAACAGGAAGGTTGGCTGTTCTTAAGCGAAGCATTTTCCGCACCTGCCCAGGTGAAAATTTCGGCTTCGCGGGAGGTGTTATATGATTACCAGATCAGGAATAAACAGGCAGACGCCGTCATCAAATCCGTACTCCGGCTCTATCCAGGCATTCAGCGTGAAATGGTCGATATCAGTGAACAATCTGTCGGAAACCTTGCCAAAATGGCGACAGAAGCCGTGGTGAAAATTCTTGAAACTGGTGAAAAGGAAGGTATTTTGTGGTACCAACCGAAACATGAAAAACCGCAAATCGTATTTACCCGGGAAAGAACCGCAGCGGAGAACCTGACCATTGATTTTGAAAAATTCAATTTCCGCAGGGCCAATGCAGCAACCCGCATTGAAAAAGCAATTTTGTTCGCCGAACAAAAACGTTGCCGGAGCCAGCAATTACTCGCCTATTTTGGCGAAAAAAATGCCGGGCCTTGCGGTATTTGTGATATTTGCACCGGCAGAAACGAATCGAATTTGTCGACTGAAACAGTGGCTTTGTACGAGAAAAAAATTAAAGAAGTACTTCGTCGTGAACCCCTTTCCTTAGAAGAAATTCTCCAGGCATTCGCTATGAAAAAACAGGAAACTGTTGCTAAAGTACTTCAATTTCTGACAGAAGAAGGCATTTTGGAGGAGGATGAAGAAGGGCGTATTTTAGTGGTGAGTGGTTAGTGGTTAGTGGTGAGTGGTTAGTGGTGAGCGGTAGACGCTGTGAAACGATAACTGCTTGACATTGGAAGATGGCCATGCTAAACACTCACCACTAAACACTCACCACTAAACACTCACCACTAAACACTAACCACTCACCACTAACCACTCACCACTAAACACTAAACACTCACCACTAAAGACTAGGTTATTGATGAAAGATTTTTTAGAATACAAACTTTTTGAAGTTGGGACTTTTTCGATCACCGTATGGTCGGTGATATCGGTGATTTTGATTTACCTGTTGACCCGTGTGGGTATATTGGCATTTACCAGATTATTCCGCAGGTTTGGGGCTCGCCGTGGCATGGATGAGGGGCGGCAATTGTCATTTCTTTTGTTGATGCGGTACTTTATCTGGGTGTTTGCCATATCGTTGATGGTGACCTCATTGGGTATTCAATTGACCTTTCTGTTGGCCAGTTCTGCTGCATTGCTGGTTGGTTTGGGCTTAGGATTGCAAGCCATTTTTTCGGATTTTATGTCCGGCATTTTTTTGCTATTTGAAGGCACTATTGAAGTGGGCGACATT
Source organism: Saprospiraceae bacterium (assembly GCA_044350415.1). Classification (GTDB taxonomy): domain Bacteria; phylum Bacteroidota; class Bacteroidia; order Chitinophagales; family Saprospiraceae; genus M3007. The sequence goes on from JBILHQ010000028.1 coordinate 2,758, forward strand.
CTGCAGGTAGGCAATATGGTAGGAAAAGTGGAGAAAATTAACCTTCGGACGACGATTTTTCGCGACAGGAATGATTTAGTTGTCATTATTCCCAACCATAAATTTATCGAAGAAAATGTGGTGAACTGGAGCCACAATAATTCCGTGACCCGGTTCGTTATCAGTGTAACAGTAGCCTATGATTCCGACATGGAGTCGGTCAAACAAATCTTGTTTGATTGCCTGATACAACATAAAGACGTGATTACCAGTAATAAGGCTATCGCACCTTCCGTCCGGATTGCTGATTTCCTGGATAGCGGTGTGCAGTTTGAAATGTTGTTTTACAGCGAAAATATGTTCCGCATCGACAACACCAAAAGCGATATCCGGATGATGGTCTGGAAAGCATTCCGCGAAAAAAGCATCGTCATCCCATACCACCAAATTGATATTAACCTGAAGAAATAGTTAGAGGTTAATGGGTTTCTGGGTTACTCGTTTCTGGCAATGACCTGTTTTGGGACTTTAAGCATACACAACCAGTAACCCGCTCACCACTCACCGCTCACCACTCACCGCTCACCACTCACCACTAAATCACTTATATCTTTTACCACCACACTGGCCATGTGCAATCCAAAAAGTGCAGGGATATAAGAGATCGTTCCATAAAAAGATTTTTTGAACTGGCTGCCTTCTGTGAGCATACAAGTGCTTCTATCGACCAGTTCTGAGGAGAATACCACTGTCACACCGCGGCGTACACCTTTCTTTTTCAATCCTTTGCGAATTTGTTGAGCAAAAGGACAATTAAATGTTTCTGAAATATCGGCCACCTGGACCTTCGACGGATCGATGCGGCCGCCAGCGCCCATACTGCTCACGATGCGGATGTCTTTTTGCTTGCAGGTGACAATCAGGTATTGTTTGGGCTGTACCGAATCGATACAATCAAATACATAATTGAACTGCTCCGTGATTAGTTCTTTAGCTGTGGTTGGGGTTAAAAATTCTTCCAGCACAGTGAGATTCAGATCGGGATTGATATCGCGCAGCCGGGTGGCCATCACCGTTGTTTTAGGAATACCGACAGTACTGTGCAGGGCTGGCAATTGGCGGTTAGTATTGGTAATATCAACCGTATCACCATCAACGATGGTTAAATTTCCTACTCCTGCGCGGACGAGGAATTCTGCGGCAAAACTGCCGACACCGCCCAAGCCCACTACCAAAATATGGAGATTCCGCAGTTTTTCCATGGATTTTTCACCCATCAACAATTCAGTTCGTTGCAACCAGTGGGGCGTTGGGGACGCTTCTTGTTCACTCATTTTGTGCTGTATTTGAATTAAAGGTGCAAAGGTAGAAGGATTCCCCTTTCTCCAAGTACATTTGTGACACAAATCAAGTATTGTATTTATGTCCAAAAATGAATGGTTCGCCGAGTGGTTTGATTCGCCTTACTACCATACTTTATACCAAAAACACGACGACTACGATGCTCAAAGAGCATTGGATAACCTCTTGAGTGCCATGCACCTGCCTAAAGAAGCAAGGGTGCTTGATTTGGCTTGCGGGAAAGGACGTCATGCAAGGTATTTAGCAGACAAGGGTTTTGATGTGACAGGTCTCGATATTTCGGAGAAAAGTATTGCGTTTGCCAGCCAATTTTCCAATGACAGGTTGAATTTTTACCAACACGATATGCGGTTGCCATTTAGGATCAATTACTACGATGCCGTGGTTAATTTTTTTACTTCGTTTGGGTATTTTGACAATGATGCCGATCACCTGCGGTCGATACGCAATATTGCCAAAGGGCTCCGGCCCAAAGGTTTATTGTTGCTGGACTACTTTAATTCAGCATGGGTGCGGCGGCATTTAGTGGCCTCCGAACACAAGACATTAGACGATATTACCTTTCACCTCACCAAATGGCTGGAAAATGGGCATGTGTTTAAGCGGGTGGAATTTACGGTTAATGGAAGCGAGTATCAGTTTCAGGAACGGGTACGTTTATTTGATTTAACTGATTTTCAAATGCTTATCGAACAATCGGGATTGCACCTGAAAGCCATTTATGGAGGGTATGATTTACGGCCATTTGATCCGGAGACTTCTGAAAGGTTAATTTTACTCGCAGAAAAAAGATGACCGGATTGTTAACCATGTTGCTGGAAGCCGATCGGGAGGCATTTTTGTGGATTAACAGGGATCTGGGAAACAGTTTTTTGGATACCGTACTCCCCTGGTGCCGCGAACGCTGGTTTTGGATGCCGGCCTATCTTTTCATTTTTGCCTTTGCCTGGATCAATTTGGGTACAAAAAAAGGCTGGCTGCTGGCACTTGGCTTAGGTCTAACAGTAGGGTTGACTGATTTTACGAGTAGCGAACTGATTAAAAAGAACGTCCACCGCATACGGCCCTGTAATGATATTATCCTGCACGATCAGGTTCATCTGCGCATTGCATCTTGTGGTGGAGGCTATAGTTTTACCTCCTCCCATGCTGCGAACCATTTTGCAGCAGCTATTTTTTTAATAGGTATATTTGGTCGCTGGAATCGATGGGTCAAGCCAATATTATTGTTTTGGGCCGCATTAATTGCATTTTCACAGGTATACGTGGGGGTACATTATCCATTGGACGTTTGTTGCGGAGGCTTACTGGGCGCCGGAATAGGGTGGGGCGGTTCCCGCCTTCTGCAACGTTGGCAATGGTTCGGTTAAAGCGGCTACCGTTTTACTACAGGTCCTCCTTTTTTCAATAATTGCAATGCTTCTTCAACCGTGGGATCATCGTCATTGATTACCCTGAACTGCGCCTCGTCGTTGAAGAGAATATGTGCCATCCGGGCTTTCAACCGCAGTTTGATTTCCTGACGGCATGTCGAAAGTTGCGCCTCATTTTTCTTAATCCCTTGTTTTTGAAGGTATTGTACAAAATCTTCGACAATATTGTCACCGACTTTGTACAGCATCATTTGATTAATCGATGCTGGAAGCGCAGCCCGGTCGTGTTGCTCCATCCACCTGGAGAGAAACTGTGGCAGGTAGCGGTTGGCCTCCGTAAAATAGGGACTGAAATAAGAAGTGTCTAAAGGAATAAAAACATCTGGTGTGATGCCGCCTCCACAATATACAACTCTTCCCATTCCAGTGTAATACTGTGTACTGTCAACAATTTTTATCTTGGTAGTGCCGGTTAATTCACCTGAGGCAAGCCGGTTGGATTCCTCATCATCGTAGTTTTTATTGTCTTTGTAGGCCCGTTGGATACAACGGCCACTGGGGGTGTAATAGCGGGCTACAGTCAACCGCAAACGGCCATTGTTGGACAAAGGATATTCCTCCTGTACTAACCCCTTCCCAAAGGATCGGCGGCCAACCACCCAGCCCCGGTCGTGGTCCTGAATGGCTCCCGCGACAATTTCGCTGGCAGATGCCGAGCCTTCGTCAATCAGTACGGCAATGTTTTGAATATTGAATCGGGCATGTCCATTGCTTTTGTATTCCTGGCGACTATCAGTCCGGCCTTCTGTATAAACTAACAGCTTGCCTTCCGGGAAGAACTGACTGAGCATTTGTGTTGCTTCCTCCAGATAGCCGCCGGGGTTGCCGCGCAGATCCATCATTAGATTTATCATCCCTTTTTCTTCGATCATGGGCCGGATGGCTTCCATAAACTCCGTATAAGTTTTGGAAGTAAAGCGGTTAACTTTTACATAGCCGGTTTGTTCGGCAATCATATAAGCCGTTTCTATACTTTGCACCGGAATTTTATCCCGGGTCACGGTAATCTGGCGCAGAGCTGTTTCTTGGCCTCTCAGAACACCCAACTTTACCAGACTGCCTTTCGGGCCCCTTAATTTTTTGAAAATCTTGCCATTGTCAATTTTTACACCTGCAACAACAGAGTCATTGATCATCACAATTTTATCGGCAGAAAGGATACCTGCGGTCTCTGATGGCCCTCCAGACATAGCAGTGACGACCTGGATGGTATCGTCCAGCATAATAAATTCGATCCCAACCCCTTCGAAACTCCCGTTCATATCGTCTTCCACTGCCTGTGCTTCCTCCGGCGAAATATATACCGAATGAGGGTCCAACTGGTCGAGCACCGACTGGATGGCTTTATCCTTGATATTGTTTACATTTAAAGTGTCCACGTAACGGGCACTTACATACTGCATGATTTCATCCAGAACCGAACCGCCATTGGCCGCCATATTGGACCGCTGGCTAAAATGCGCATTGGTTCTCGGCAACTGTTGACCGATAAACATACCTGCGGCCAGGGTAAGTGCAAGAATAAGTGGCAGACGGGTTTGGAAGCCGGAATTATTGGGCTGATCGGACATGTTTTTGCCTTTTTTGACTATTTTTCTGAATAATGTTGCTAAAATATTAATGGACTGCTACTTTTGTCCAATAAATAATAAAATTTATGATAGATCAATTAGATCGCCAGATCCTCTCTAAGCTTGTTGAAAACAGTAACATTCCCTATACGGAATTGGCCAAACAACTGTATGTTTCCAGTGGCACCATCCATGTTCGGATGAGCAAACTGGAGAAATTAGGTTTAGTAAAAGGCGCAACCCTTATTATTGATTATCATAAACTTGGATATGATATCACTGCTTTTCTGGGCATCTACCTGGAAAAAAGTTCGTTATACGATGATGTCGCTGAACAATTAAAGAGTATTCCTGAAATTGTGGAAGCGCATTATACCACGGGCCTTTACAGCATTTTTATCAAAATCCGGTGCAAAGATACTAATCATTTGCGCGATATTCTGCATGATAAAATACAGAAAATCAATGGTATTCAGCGCACGGAAACGTTTATTGCGCTGGAGGAAAGTATCAGTCGCCCGATCAACCTCGTTTAACCACTTTTTTACTTTTCCAGATCAAACTGGTATTCCACCACTTCAATCCTTGGATTGCCGTCGGGACCAATATTCGTGAATACGACATTGATGCCGATGGTTTCTGCTGCTTCTTTGTCCTTGCTGTCGAAGGTCACATCTAACCGGCCCTTACCACCAGGAGCGATAGAACGATGCGGATATTCTACCTTAGTACACTCACAGGCATCCACGATTTCAATCTTGATTTCTTCTCCGGAAGTATTGGTAAATTCAAAAAACAAGGTTCTTTTTTCTCCCCGTTTTACTTTGCCAATATCCTGCTTTTTTTTGTCCCACTGGACAAAAGGTGTCACTGCTTTTGGGGCCACTGGAACTGGTGTGGTAGGCGTAACCGCACTAGTGGCTGTGATAGTTGGGGAAGTTTTAGTGGTGGAGCAGGCGATAAATGCCAACAGCACCAGGGCCATTCCAGTAGTTTTAATGTTTTGAGCGATGAGGACCATTCTTTAAGTTGCTTAAATCTATTGTGTTTTTCAAATCTGCTTCCCCGATAGCGCTGCTCCGATGTTCACGTCCATTGCGCGGTGTGCCAATGGGAGTGTATAGGTGTTCAGCGAATCGATAGCTGCAAGGATGATGTCTTTATCGTCCTTTTCGCTGGCTGACCGTAGTGCAATTAACAAAGCATTTGTATGTGCGATCTCTTCTTCCGAAAGAATCAACTTGTTTTGCTCCAAAAACTTGCGTCCGCTCAGCAGCAGCAGGTTTGCTTCGTTTCTCGCTTCCAGGAGCCCCTTCATCGCGATATCTGATTGCGCATTTTGGATACTATCAATAAGCATCAGGGCCATTTCCTCCTCTGAAATACCATAAGTGGGCTTCACTTCGGTCTGCTGCTCCACACCGGAACGCAGTTCTTTTGCGCGGACCGTAAGGATACCATCAGCATTCAGGATAAACTGAATGTCTATCTTGGGCAATCCTGCTGGCATAGGCGGTATGCCTTTCAGGATAAACTCCCCAAGTTTCCGGTTGTGTTCCACCAGATCACGTTCGCCCTGGAATACGCTGATTTTCAGGTTCTTCTGGCCGTCAACGGAGGTAGTGTACTGCCGGCCTGCCTTTCCCGGTACTTTGGAGTTGCGGGGAATGATGACGTCCATCAGGCCCCCTACTGTTTCAATACCTAAAGAAAGCGGGGTAATATCCAGTAATAAAATATCCTGCTGGTTGCCAGCCAATACATCCGCCTGAATAGCGGCACCCAATGCAACTACCTCGTCGGGATTAAGATGGTCAAAGACTTCCCTCCCAAAAAAAGCCGCTACCGTTGATTTTACCAAAGGTACCCGGGTGCTGCCGCCTACCATCACTACTTTATCTATTTTTTCGACTGCCAACTTAGCATCTCTCAATGCATTTTGGCAGCAAGCAATGGTCCGTTCAACTAATGGCATAGCCAATTGCTCAAAATCGGTCCGGTTAATACTTACTTTTTGTCCGTCGATAGCACCTTCAAAATGATCTTGTTGTGAAAGCGATTTTTTAGCTTGCTCAGCCAATAGTCTTAACTCCTGCGTAAATTCTTTTTCCTTTTCCAATGTTTTCTCACCAGTTTTTAATTGAAAAGAAAAAAAGTGGCCGATCTGTTGGTCGAAATCGTCGCCTCCGAGATGGGTATCACCATTGGTTGAAATCACTTCAAAAATGCCATCCCGGATTTGTAAAATGGAAATATCAAAAGTGCCGCCGCCTAGGTCATACACGGCGATTGTTTCGCCATCGGGTGGGGCAGGGGATTGCAGCGAACGGTCGAAACCATAAGCGAGTGCAGCAGCCGTGGGTTCATTGACAATACGAAGTACGTCTAATCCGGCGAGTTTTCCGGCGTCGCGGGTGGCTTGTCGCTGGTTATCGTTGAAATATGCCGGAACCGTAATGACTGCTTTGGAAATAGATTGGCCCAGTTCCTCCTCTATACGTACTTTTAATTCCTTCAGAATCAGGGCACTCAGTTCTACAGGCGTATAAAAACGTTCTCCCACCCGAATTTTCACCAAAGACTCCGTATCATCGTCGATCACCTGATAGCCAAATGCTTCTCCTGCAGTGCTCACATCCTTGTAAGACTTGCCCATGAGGCGTTTGACGGAATAAATGGTATGGGATGGGTCGGTAATAAGGTGTTCTTTAGCGCTGTCACCCACGATAACTTGTTGATCGGGCGCAAAATGCACCACAGAGGGCACCAGCGTACTTTTGCCGTCTGCTCCTTTTACACAGGTGGCGACGCCGTTTTTGATATAAGCGACTAGACTATTTGTGGTGCCAAGGTCAATGCCGACAATAATATCTTTCGCCGCTTCAATGGAGCCGTCTTTGAGGTTGATGGGTATAATTGCCATAATACAGTATTAAATAGGAAAAGTGGGTTTTTGTTCACGCATAGTGCTTGCGGACTACATTAGTGTTGCGGACTGAAGTCCGCGCTCCCGGTGTTAACAAAAATGAGTCACTCCGATCAGGCCGGGGTGACTCATTTTGTATGGTAAAAGTAACGCTTACTCTGTTTTTAAAGGCGCCAGATCGGTTGGGGCAGTGCCCGTTCCAACGATGAATACCGCTACGATGCAAAGTGCAATCAACGCGATGGCCAATACCCAGGTTGCTTTTTCGACTACGTCAGTAGAGCGGGCAGCACCAAAAAGTTGTTGCGCCTGACCTCCAAAAGTCTGGTCGATACCACCACCTTTAGGGTTTTGAATAAGAATAGTAAGCATCAATAATATACTTACCAGAGTGATTAATACAGTGAGTGCTGATAACATTACAGAATATTCTATTTTTTAAGTTCTTCAATTGCGGTCGCAAAGATGATACTTTTTTCTGGAAAATCAAGCATTAATCTTTGATACATTAAAATTGCTTTTTCCTTGTACCCTTGACGGACCAATATTTTGGCTAAAGACTCGGATCTGACCTCTTCTTTTTCGGCAACACTTTTTTCGGCTAATTGCTGCGCAATGCGCGTTGCAGGTGTTTTTTTAACAGGTTTTTCATTGATTTCATCCCCTAAGGCCTTCTCCTGATGGTCGGGTTCTTCCCATGGAGCAGGGGTTGATTCCGCAGGTTTTTTCGATACAACATGCCGGTTGACTAATGGTAAATTAAATTGCCCTAACCAGTCATGAAAGCCTATTGGCTCGGCTTTTTGAGGTGCTATTGCTACTGATTCTATTATTTTTTCCAGTACAATGTCTTCTTTTTCAATAATTGGCGGCGGTTCAGGCACAGGCGGCACTTCGATTGCAATAGGTGCTGCCTGGGTAATTCGCTCCACTGGTGCCATAGCTTCTAACTCCCTTCGGATCGTTTGAATAGGTCGCAGTTCCAGTATTTCTTCCTGCTGTGGGACTGGGGTTGGAACGAGAGAAGGAGCGATGAGTTTGTACAGTTTTCTGCGGTCGGGACTTAGTGCCGCCGCCGCTGCGAGATTCCGATCGTATTCGTGGTGGTTGAGTTGTTTTGATTTTAACAGCAATAATTGTTTTAAATGCGGCGAATACGGATAGGCAAGCGCCAGTGTTTTCAGTTCCTCATAGGGTACTGAATCCAGTTGTTCCGGGTGTTGCATCAATCGTATTAAGCGTTCTGCTGTCATTTTCTGGTGCAAAAATGGCATCTTTTATGTACATCTGCGTGTTTTTTTCAGATTCTTTCCATAATACCATGTTTTTTGAGGATAACAGTCGATTTTTGTGCCTCAAATTAACAATACGCTATGTCAGATATATTCGAACAGGTACAACAAACCATCGTCGCCATTCAATCGGAAACCCCTGATACCGCCGAAGCGCTCGAAATTTTTCGTATCAAATACCTAGGGACCAAAGGCGAGATCAAATCGATCATGGAGGAAATGCGCAATGTTCCCAATGAACAGAAACGCGAGTTTGGTCAGTTGGTTAATAACCTGAAGCAAGTAGCAGAAGAGAAATTTCAAACGATTAAATCTGCCCTGGAAGCGGCTGCGACAGATGCCACTGTGGCATCCCTCGATCTTACCCGTCCGGCGGAACCGATGCCATTAGGTGCCCGTCACCCGGTGAGTATTACCATGAACCGGATCATCAAAATATTTGAAAAAATCGGTTTTGTGGTAGCCGACGGCCCGGAAGTTGAGCACGACTGGTTCAATTTTACCGCCATGAATACGCCGGAGGATCACCCTGCCAGAGATATGCAGGACACCTTTTATGTGGTGGATGCTCCCGGCATGCTCCTGCGCACCCACACGAGTAATGTGCAGGCGCGGGTGATGACCACCCGCAAACCGCCGATTCGGATTATCGCTCCGGGCCGGGTATTCCGCAATGAAACCATTTCTGCACGGTCGCATGCGCAATTTCACCAGATCGAAGGCCTCTATATTGATGAAGGCGTTTCCTTTGCCGATATGAAACAAGTGCTTTATTTTTTCGCCCAGGAGATGTTTGGCGCGACTAAAATCCGCCTGCGCCCGTCCTTCTTCCCGTTCACGGAGCCTAGTGCCGAAATGGATGTGTGGCTTGGTATGGAAACCGAAGAAGCCCGCCGCCTGACAAAAGGCACCGGTTGGCTCGAAATTCTCGGGTGCGGCATGGTAGACCCACAAGTATTGGAAAACTGCGGGATCGACAGCGTCCAATACTCCGGTTTTGCATTCGGAATGGGGATTGAGCGCCAGGCGCTGCGGTTATTCAATATTCCCGATATCCGCTTCCTGTTTGAGAATGACGTGCGCTTTTTGTCGCAGTTTTCGGGCGTAGTTTAAAAGAGGGATTTACGATTTACGATTGATTCGATTTACGATTGGCGTAAAAGTGGAATAGTTATTTGTTTCTGTTGGCGGTGTTTCGGGTTAGGTTTAAATATTTTGATAATAAAGGATGGAAACCTTGGAAGAAAAACAGGCGCTTACCGATCTCAAAAGAAACGAACGCCGAACATTCCACTTTTTGTTATTACTTTTTGGTGCGGCATTTATCAGACATCTGTTTGATGCATACTGTGTAGACAGCGAGCATCATTCTGGCATTGTATTTTCCCGGCTTTATCCTTTTCTTTTTTTTATGTGCTCAGCCTGATTAACCAAAATTGGATAAGGATTATCTCCATTTTAGGAATGATTTTATTTCTGCTCTGCTACTTACCCTTTCTGTTGATTTACAGTTAACTTATATGAACAATCCTAATCAACGGAACACCTCCAATACCGTCAATCTATGCCTGATTCTTTCGTGTATTCTCCTTTTGTATGTTTTTTATGACCCGTTTAACGATGGAGTCGGAGATCATTTTTGCCCAAAAGTATACGAATTTGGACGATGGGGTATGGTTGTGCTGGTGGTGTTGACTTTCATTGGGCATCTGCGATTTTCGGTGTGGTGGTACCGAATATTTGAAAAAATAGTATATTTGTTTACAATGTTAATCGTGATCGGCTTTTTAACTTATTTGTTGTTTTTATAAGTAGCTATTTATCAATGGGTTATTTCATTTTTTTTTGCCCAAAATATAATAATTGTGATGGATGCTGTTGAACATACCTCTCATTTCACATGCCATTAAATATAAATCGAATCAACTATACCAGCATTGTCTTTTATCCAGCCGCAGTTTTACTTCTACATAAACTACTTCCCCAACAACGCAAACATATTCTTCTTATAAGCTTCCACTCCAGGTTGATCAAATGGATTGACCGCCAGTAAATAACCACTTACTCCACAGGCATGTTCGAAGAAATAGAACAATTCGCCAAGGTGGTAAGATGTTGCAGATGGAATTTGAAGAACGATATTCGGTACTCCGCCGTCTACATGCGCCATCAATGTGCCTTCTGTGGCTTTTTTATTGACATAATCGAGGGTCTTGCCGGCGAGGTAATTTAATCCGTCCAGATCGTCTTCTGTTGCTTCGATAATGATATCAGATTCTGGATGTTCTATTTGCAACAGCGTTTCAAACAATTGGCGTTTGCCGTCCTGAATATACTGACCAAGGGAGTGAAGGTCGGTCGTGAAGTCGGCAGAAGCCGGGAAAATACCTTTTTGATCTTTTCCTTCACTTTCTCCGAACAACTGTTTCCACCATTCTGCCAAAAAATGCAGCCTGGGTTCGTAGTTGATCAACATTTCGATGTCCTTTCCTTTGCGGTGCAGGATATTGCGGGCAGCTACATATTGCAAACATGGATTTGTAGCAAAAGGGGAGGTTACAAAACGATGCCGCGCCGCCGCAGCACCGCGCATTAATTCGTCGGTGTCTACACCTGCAACAGCAATGGGCAATAATCCCACCGCCGTCAATACTGAAAAACGGCCACCAACATTATCGGGCACGACAAAAGTTTCGTACCCTTCTTGTCCTGCCAGGGTTTTTAAAGCCCCTTTTTGAGCGTCGGTGGTGGCAAAAATGCGCTCTTGTGCGCCGTTTTTGCCATATTTTTGCTCCAATAAGGATTTGAAAATCCGGAAAGCAATCGCCGGCTCTGTCGTCGTTCCTGACTTGGAAATTACATTGACAGAGAAATCGCGGTCCCCAATCAATTGAATCAATTGATTCAGGTACCGGCCACTGATATTCATACCCGCAAAATAGATTTCCGGCTTTTCCACCTGATTGCGGAAACTGTGTCCGCAAAATTCCAGGGCAGCTTTGGCCCCCAGATAGGAGCCGCCTATACCGATCACAATCAATACGTCGCTATTGCTACGGATACGGTCGGCGGCCTTCAGAATACGGGCATACTCATCGCGGTCGTAATTTTCGGGCAGGTCAAGCCAGCCCAGAAATTCATTTCCGGGTCCTTTTCTGCTTTCTAATAATGCCGAAGCCGCTTCCACTTGAGGAATAATGGCATCCATCTCGTGCTGGCCGATGAAATGCCGGGTATAGGTCAAGTCAATCTGGATATGGGAACTCATACTTTTGCTAATTCGCCTTTCAGGTAATCAATTACTTTTATTTCAACGGGGTCCACTTTGCGTGCTGCTGCAAGATAAACGGACATCCAGTCGCCCAGATGAACTAAGTAAAACATTTTTTCAGCCAAAGATTTGCCTTTTGACCAGACTTCAATACTGTTTTTGGTAAATTTGTTGATAATATCGCGGTTGATATCCATACGGATAGCGGTGCGCTGATAATCATCTTTATTGCGCAGCCAAATCACTGCCAGGTCTGGACGGTCGTCGCGCCAGCCTACCAGTTCATTATGGTTCATTTCCGGAACTACATGGTGCCAGCAGAGAAGCTTGGCATTTTCGTTAATTTGCTGGCGCCAGCGTACGGCTACTGCTTCGGCGTGATCGGCGATGTAAATTACCGGATTGCGGTTTCCGATTTCGTCGGCTAATTTTTGTGCTTTTTTGCGGATGACTTCCGTGTCTTTTACAAGCAGTTTTTGTGCTGCCCCAATTTGAGCGAAAATTCGGGAGCTGATCAGTTTAGCACTGCGAAGTACAGCCAATTGTATGACTACGGAATATCCCAGACATGCGCGTGGACTGCTCCAGCCACCCGGCACCTGAACAAAATCATAGCCGTGTTTTTGGGCCAAATCCAACAATTTGCCACTCGAAGCGATGCATACAATCTTTGCACCAGTAGCCTGCACCTGTTCCAAAGTACTGAGGGTTTCTTCGGTATTGCCGGAATAGGAAGAAAAAATGGCCAATGTATGCTTGTTAATCCACCGGGGAGCATGGTAGCCCTTGCTCACCACGACGGGCAATTTACATTCTGTACGCACTAACTCCTGTACAAAATTGCCGCCTATTCCACTTCCTCCGAGTCCGGAGATGAAGATAGAGCGAAAAGGAGCATCGTGTTTGTGAAGGGTGACTTTTGCAGCGATTTCTAAAGCTTCCGCCAACTGGGCCGGAAAGCGTTCGATCATTTTGTTCATGTTTCGTAGTGTTTGAGCCAAGAGGGTAGTCCACACTCTTAGTGTAAAATCGCCGCGAAGGTATCGCTTTTTACCCTTTCACCCACTTATGAACAGAAGTTTTCCCGTCAGAAAAAAATAATTTCACGAAATAAAATCCTGAAGGCCAATCCGCGACATTTAGTGACAAATTTTGCAGGTTTAATCCTGATTGTCCCGTAACAACTGTGCCATTCAAAGCGCTAATTTGATATACCACAATAGCGGTTTGATTGCCGTCAATAGCAATGCGCAGATCAAATGACGCAGGATTGGGGGCAATGGTCACTTTAGGCGCAGCATCTGGCTCGCCAGTGGCATTGAGGCATTCCACACTGGTGGCTCCCAATTGCTTCACATTAACAATGTTGGAAAACAAATAGGGGAGGGTACCCACCTGTCGTGCGGCGCGCATGTAAAATCCACCATAGGGCGTCGAAATGCTGGTTGGTTGATAAGTTTTTGCGGCAGCTCCCAGGATTTTGCTCCAACGTGTACCGGTGGGCGCAGTAGTGTCTACTACCAACTCAAACCAGGCGTACTCCACAGAAATCTGGGTTTCCGGGGGACTTACAGGCATCACTTCCGTGAGTTCTTCAATAGGTTCAGTTGGGCAAATAACCTGATCACAGCAAATAGATCCCGGATACTGTAAAGCAGATTGCGCATTGCTAATATAGCCTAAGAGGCATATCAGGAGGGTAATGCAAGGTTTTCTCATAAAATCGGCCTAATTAAAAATGTTAGGAGACTTGTTCCGGTGGGAGCGTCCGAGTCATGAAATTAGGAATTATTTATCTGATGGAGGCTTATTTTGGAATCCGTAGCGTCGCTACGGGCTCCAAAATAACCGAAAAGCAGGTAAATAATTGCAATTTCTGACCGGATCGCCCCACCGCAACAAGCCTCATGACTAGATGATGAATCACAAGTCACATACATCAGCATAACAGGGGAGAGGGATTAAAGAGATTGTCAGCATGCTGACAGGAAGTAAAAGTCAGATTTTTGAAGCAGACAGCGGGTAAAAAAGGGATGTTTTATCACGCTGAATGTCTACTGCCAAAAGTCTGTTGCAAATGTATTATCTTTTATTTATTAGTTGTTCCAAATATTCTAAAATTAATGCAGAATTTTTCGCATGAAAAGATTTCCAATTGCCGTATTTGCGAAACCAGGTTATTTGACGTTTCGCATAATTGCGGCTATGTTGTTTTATTTTTTCAATAACAGTGTTTTTGTCGATTTCTCCGTCAAAATATTGGAACCATTCTTCATAGCCCACAGTGCGCAACGCTGACTGGTTGCGGTAGGGTAGCAATTGCCTTACTTCGGCCTCCAGGTCTTGTTCAATCATCAAATCCACCCGTTTATTGATGCGGTCGTACAGGATGTCTCTGGGCCATTCTGTTAAAATGTAGTGTATTTGAAATGGCCGCTCCTCTTTTGGTTGTTGTAAAAACGAAGAGTAAGGAGCGCCTGCTTCGATGGATACCTCCAGTGCGCGCCGCAAACGCGCAGGGTTCATCTGGTCGGCTTTGGAGAAATATTCGGGATCAAGTTTGGATATGGCTGTCTGCAACCAGGCTAATCCGCCAGTTGCTTCCCCTTCCTGCACGATATTTTTTGTCAAAGGGCTGATTTCAGGAAAATGGTCGAGTCCATGACAAATCGCATTGATAAACAATCCTGATCCGCCTACCATTACCGCCACCTTTTTCTCTAAAAACAGGTTTTCCAGGACCTTTAACGCATCGCGTTCAAAATCGCCAACGCTGTACTCCTCCTCGACCGAAAGCGAGTCAATAAAGTGATGTGGCACCACGGCCAATTCAGCGGGTGTCGGTTTGGCTGTGCCGATCGACATTTCCCTGTAAAACTGCCGGCTGTCGGCCGAAAGAATTTCAGTGTTAAAATATTGGGCAATCTCAATCGCCAGCGTGGTTTTCCCACTTGCTGTGGGACCGCCCACAATGATTAAATGATGATGACTATTGGTCATAAAGAGCGTTGTTGCGGTGGGAGTGTCCGAGCCATGAAATAATTCCGGCGCGAAGATATACCTTCGCGCCATGAAATTGCGATACATCAATAAATGTAAAGGATGGTTGTATCTCTTTGGTGATACTTTACTGGATTGGCATGTTTATCTTCATTTCAGACAGATAAATCTTGTTGATGTAGAAAAAATCCGTCCCAATACCCCTGTCATAGTAGCATCGAATCATCCAACTGCGTTTCTCGATCCTGTGGTGTTGGGGCAGTTCTCTTCTGCGCCGCTGTATTTTATGGCCCGGGGAGATATTTTTAAAAACAAACAAACCAGAAAGATACTGGAATCATTTAATATGTTTCCGGTCAATCGGTTGAGAGATGGTTTCACAGATGCCAACCGGCATGAAGAAACCAATGAAATTGTATTAAAAAGCCTGGAAGAAAGACTGGCTATTTGCGTTTTTGTGGAAGGGCATCATCATGCCGACAAACGGGTACTGCCCGTTCAAAAGGGGATTGCCCGGATTGCATTTGCCGCGTATGAAAAATTCCGGCAGGAAGATCTTCAAATTGTTCCGGTTGGGTGTAATTATTGGTTGTCGGACCGACCCCGGGATGTATTGTACCTGAATACAGGAGTGCCTGTTTTTGTGCGGGATTACTGGGAGGAATATCAGCAAGCACCTGCCGCTGCTATGTTGCGGCTGAGTAAAGATATTCAAGCCCGCCTTCAGGCGATTTGTTTTCATATTAATGATACCAACGATGACGAATTTTGTGAGATGCTGCTAAGCCTGCACCGCAGCGAATATCCTATCGGCCACTTTCCCGTGATATTTAAACGTTCATCGGCCTTTGATGCAGAAAAAAAGGTGCTGGATAGGGTGAATCAAATGCCCGCGGAAAGGAAGAGTGCATTGAAAGGAATTACCGGCAGTTATTTTTCTGCACTCCGGCAAAGCGGGCTGGAGGATGACGCATTGGTGAATCCGCAATGGCTCGGTTTTGGCAGATGGGTGATGCTGGTGTTGGGCTTTCCGTTATTTATCTCAGGCTGGCTGATGCGGTTTCCTGTCATCTGGCTCGCGGAATTTGTGGTCGACAATAAAATAAAAAAGAAAGAATATAAATCGAGTATTTATTTGGGGATTGAAATGTTTTTCGGGTTCTTTTGGTACCTGTCTGTCGTTTGCCTAAGTTTGTTTTCCGGAAACCCTGCCTTGATAGGCGTTGCTTTTTTATTGCCTTTATTGGGGTGGTTTTCAGTAATTTATACGGAAGTGTTTTGCCGGATAAAAATGGTATTAAAAGTGAAGTCTCACCCACAACGCGCAGCGTTATTACGCCAGCGCGCGGCAGTAAAATTACTTTATGATGAAAATATTAGTGGTAGCAGCCACAGCATTTGAGGTACAGCCATTATTGGGCTGGTTAATGGACAAAGCGCAACCCTCGGGGAATGGCGCATTCACGATTGGTAATATTCAGGTCGAGGTGCTGGTGACAGGAATTGGAGTCACGGCCACTGCCTGGCATCTGGGGCGACACCAGTTGGAGAATATTCACCTGGCCATTAATGCCGGTATTGCCGGCGCATTGGACAGGTCTCTGGAAATTGGCCAAACAGTTCACGTGGTGTCGGAGCGATTTGGTGATTTAGGCATTGAATTGCCGGACGGTACCTTCAGCGATATATTTCAGACGGGATTAGCTGACCCGATGCAGCCGCCATTTTTACAGGGGAGAATGTTAAATCCAGGAGCAGAAAAGGCACAGTTTTTGCCGGCAGTTCATGGCGTTACCGTTCAAAAAGTACATGGTTTCGAACCTTCCATTCAACAGTTTAAGGAATTGTACCCGGATGCGCAGGTAGAAACCATGGAGGGCGCTGCGTTCTTTTATGGCTGTTTGATGCAAAATATTCCTTTTTTTGAAATCAGGGCTATTTCAAATTATGTAGAAAAGCGCGATCGTACTAAATGGAATATCAATGGCGCGGTGAATGCCTTGAATCTTATTTTACTGGAAATGGTGGGAACGCTGGCAGAATAAACGCTGCGGTGAATCCTTCCTTTTTTCTACCTTTGTCCCTCTCATTGATGCACATGCAAGAATATTTTAATCAAATTAAAGGGTTTATTTTTGACCTCGACGGCGTAATCGTGGATACCCGGCCTTATCATCTTATGGCCTGGCAACATGTCGCCGAAGATTTTGGGGTGCGGATTGATGAAGGGCACAATGAAGTACTCCGTGGATTGAGCCGCATGAAAAGTTTAGAGAAAATACTGGAGTGGGGCAATTTGTATTTAACCGAGGCAGAAAAACTGTATTGGTCTGATTTGAAAAACAATAAATACCTTGAACTGATTGCCCAAATGACCCCTGATGAAGTATTGCCGGGGGTACGTGTTTTTTTAGAAGCAGCAAAGGAAGACGGCTATAAAACTGCCTTAGTATCCTCTTCCAAAAATGCGCGCTCAGTACTTCGCTCTGTTCGGTTAGAGTCATTTTTTGATGCTGTGATTGATGGGAATGTTACCAAAAAAAGTAAACCAGCACCGGATTGTTTTTTACTCGCTGCTGATGCACTTGATCTAAATCCATCCGAATGTGTCGTTTTTGAAGATGCCCCCAATGGAGTAATGGCTGCCAAACAATGCAACTTTATGACCGTTGCAGTAGGCATGCACAGTCATATTTGTTTTGCAGATACCGACATTAAAGGCTTTGATGGACTTACGATATGCCAATTGAAAAAGGCACTTCCTGTGGGTATCGAAGAGCCACTAAATACATCCATTTCAATTAATTAATATTTTTCAGAAGGTGAAAAAGGATATGAAAATTAACATCGCTCTAGGTTTGATCGCTCTTGCGCTCGTTTACGTTACCTGCAAAACATTTTCAAAGAAACCCGTGGAAGAGATGGCTCCGGAAGTAGCGGTGACGGTTGCTCCGCAATCCAATGTTAGATCGGCAACAGAATGGAGAGCAGCACACGTATTGGGTTCCAATGCCGACACTGCAGCTGCTGTACAAATTCACGAACCGCCGGTAATGGTCAACGTGCCCATTGGTAGTATTGCCCCGCCGACCACCAGCAGAAGGGCCTACTTATCCACAGGTTGGTGGCATTGTACGATGGCTTTTTCAGGGTCAGACTCGCTTATCCATAAAAATTACCAACAAAAGTGGCTGCAGTTCCGGCAAGACCAAACCTTCGATATTCTGATCAAAGGGAAAGTGGTGGATACCGGTAAATGGGCTTTTGATGAAGAGAAAAACCAATTTTTCTTGTCTTGCAAAGATCCTTATATTAATAATAGCTGGCAAGTACAGGATAAAGGTTTTGTAATGGTGTTGAAAGGGAATACGGATATAAATTTTACAGGAATTCAAGTGCGGATTGCATGTAATAAAACCCAGCCCGACTGGAATTAAACCCTTTTTATGCTTCGTTTCTTTTTTTTTATCAGTGTTACTGCTTCGATATGGACAGCCTGTAACGAACCTTCCGGTTCCGGAACAGGGAACGTCTCAACCTCAGGGAGTATTAAAAAAATGTCAGAAAAACCTGAAATGCCTGATTGGGCAAAGAATGCCGTTCTTTATGAACTGAATATCCGGCAATTTTCGCCGGAGGGCAATTTTGCAGGTGTCACCGCGCAATTGCCGCGCCTGAAAGACCTCGGTATTGATATTGTTTGGCTGATGCCGGTTCATCCGATTGGTAAAGAACGCCGGAAAGGATCGCTGGGCAGCCCTTATTCTGTCTATGATTTTAAAGCCGTTAATCCTGATTTCGGCACCGAGTCCGATCTGAAAAATCTGGTGCAAACGGCCCATCAACTGGGACTGAAGGTGATCCTTGACTGGGTGCCCAATCATACCTCCTGGGATGCTGTCTGGAAACAAAATCACCCGGATTTTTATACTAAAATAAACGGCGAATTTACGGTCCCCATGAATGAACACGGCCAGCCGGTAGCCGACTGGACAGATATTTGTGACTTAGACTACAACCACCCAGGTACCCGCAAAGCGATGATTGATGCCATGCAATACTGGATTAAATCCTTTGATATTGATGGATTTCGGTGCGATATGGCAGGTCTAGTGCCTAATGATTTCTGGAATGAAGTGCGCCCGGCATTAGATACCCTCAAACCAGTATTAATGCTTGCAGAATGGCAGGATGAACCTGGCCATTTTAATTCCTGCTTTCAGGTCAATTATGGCTGGAAATGGAAAGACGTCACCAAAGATATCGCTGCCGGCAAACAAAATGCACATTCATTGGATACGCTCCTGACCTTTTTAAACGACTTTTATCCCAGGGATTATTGTCAACTGTACTTTACACAGAACCACGACGAAAATTCCTGGAACGGAACAGAAGCCGAGCTTTACGGACCTGCTGCTGATGTATTTAATGTGTTGGCTTTTACCTGGCAGGGAATACCAATGATTTACAACGGACAAGAAGACGGCCTTAATCAAAGACTTAAATTTTTTGACAAAGATCTGATACACTGGAAAAAGTATGACAGAAAGATACTTTTTCAAAAACTGGCAGACCTGCGTCACCTGAATCAATCACTGTGGAGTGGTGCTGCGGGCGGGCAATTGACGCGATTTGTAACTTCCGACGATACGGATATTTACGCCTTCGGCAGGGAGAAAAACGGCGACCGGTCTATTGTGATTGCCAATTTGTGTAAACATAACCGTACGGTCACCGTACGGCCAAACAGTGATTTTTCTGGGGCGTACGCTAATGTTTTTGGCGAGAACACAATGCAGGTGACTACAGAAATGCAAATGAACCTGAAGCCCTGGGAATATATCGTATTGACGAATAAATAACTGGAAAAGTGGGACTACAACACGCTGAAATATATTTTGGGCCCTCCGAATTACACGGTCGGGGTATATTTGCTGCCCAGGATATTTCCGAGGGCGAAATAATTGAAATTTGTCCGGTATTAATTTTTCCCAAATTGGAATTGCCGATGGTTCGGCAAACAATGTTGGATAACTATTACTTTGATTGGGGGACAGAAGGCGAGTATTTCGCCGTTTGTTTGGGATATGGTTCCTTGTATAATCATGAGTACGAACCTAATGCAGAGTACGGAATGGATTTTGAAGCCGAAACTATTGATTTTTATGCCATTAAGAATATTGTTGCCGGAGAAGAGATCACTGTTAACTATAATGGGGAGCCAGGTAACATGGAAAAGGTTTGGTTTGAAAAATAATCAAATCTTTGATTTACCTTTGGCCCTGATATGACGCAAAGTGAGATTTTGTACCAACTTGAGATGGATCTCCGGGCTACGCTCGAAGAAGTACGTCAGGTATTTCCCCAACTTGATGAAGCTGTACTCCGGCAACGGCCAACTGAACCAAAGCGTTGGAATATACTGGAGTGTTTTGACCACCTGAATAGAAGTTATGGCGACTATTTGCCGGAAATCGAACATGCTATCCATAAAGCAAAAGCACGGCAACATGTGCTTCAGCCTGATGCGCCTGTTAAATACAATTGGCTGGGTAGGGAAGCGCTGCGATGGGCAAGATCAACCAATGGAAAAAGATTTAAGACTGCCAAGCGCTATAATTCACTTGGACAGGATATTCCCGTTTCATCAGTCAAGTCATTCATTATAAACACAGAGAAAATGCTCCGGTTGCTTCAAATGTGCCAAAATGTCGACCTTAACCGCACCAGAGTACGGTTTGCTGTGATACCGCCGCTGAAGTACAGGCTGGCTAATTTGCTGGAATTCATCGTGGTGCATGCTCATCGCCACGTAGAACAGGCCAAACGCTTAGTGGAAGAATTTCATAAACATTGATTTTTTTTCATTCAAAATGACTAAACCGTCAAATTTGACGTTCCTAAATTAATTCCCCATTTTTTGTCACTTTAAAATCTATCGCAACTATGAATAGTCTGAAACTTTTCTTCGCGACCTTTATTTTCACCATTTTGATGACGCCGCTTTTTGCCGCATCACCGGAATTCGGGAAAGCAACTTATTACAACGACAAATACCACGGCAAAAAAACTGCCAGTGGTGAATTGTACGACAGAGAGAAAATGACCTGTGCGCACAAGACATTGAAGTTTGGAACTATTGTTCGGGTTACCCGAATTGATAACCAACTTTCTGTGGAAGTGCGGGTAAATGATCGCGGCCCTTACTCAGAAGGTTTTGTTATTGACCTTTCTTATAAAGCGGCCGAACAAATTGGTTTGGTAAAATCAGGTCGTGCCAATGTAAAAGTGGAAGTTGTGGAGCCTGAAGTGCAACCATCGCCAGCTACTCTTAAAGAGGTTCCTATCAAATCAGCCGCAGCGGCTACCAGCCCAGCTGAATTTGTGACGCCAGTTACTTCTTCCGTGCCTATGAAACCAGGATTGATCGCGAAAGGCGGTTCAACTGCAAAAGGTTCTGCCGGTGCACAAACCGCTGTAGCGAAAGCTCCGGAAGAGAAAAAAGTACAGGTTGACCCTGCTTTATACCAAACCAGCATCAAAAAAGTGGCTGAAAAAGGATTTGCTGTTCAGTTGCAAAGCCTGTCCTCGGGCGATGTCGCCTTGAATGAAGCGGCAAAATTGCAAGCAGAAGGCATCTGGGACGGTAGGGTTTTACTGAAAACAAGTCTTGATAAAACCGGTGAAACCAGCTATAAAATTCTGTTGGGGCCTTTTGAAACTAAAAAGGAGGCAGAAACACAACAAAAATTTGCTATGAAAAAAGGCCATAAAAAGTGTTTTGTGGTTAATTTAGCACAATAGGCAGTAGCAGGAAGCTGACAATAAAAAAAATCAGGCAAAGTATAGCGTGGACCACCCACTATACTTTGCCTGATTTTTTTACCTACTGCCTATTGATGGCGATTTCCCGGAAACGTACCATTTGTCCCGGGTCGCCGAGTACGACGATGTGCATATCCGGCATAAGGACGACTTCCGGCAGTGGATTGAGGTGGTATTGTCCATTAGTGTACCGAACGGCAACAATCGGAATGCGGCAAGAAATGTTGATTCTGCTATCGCCGATACTTCGATTTTGGAATTCTTTTTTTAAATCAGCTACGGGTATTTCTTCGAATACTACCTGGCTGGGCCCCATATTGGAGATCAGGTTAAAAAATTCAACCAGGTCGGGCTTGTTAATCAGAGTGGCCATATAAAAGCCGCCAATTCGCTCGGGCATCACTACGTGATCGGCACCTGCCCTTTTTATTTTCATTTCATCAGAGAAACTATTGGCGCGGCTGATAATTCTCAGATTGGGGTTGATCTGTCGGGCTGATAATACAATAAACAGGTTGTTGGCATCAGATGGAAGGGTTACGACCAAGGCCAGGGCCCTGTCGATACCTGCTTCAATCAGCACTGCATCCTCTGTTGCATCGCCTTCAATACATAAATAATCAGACTCTTCCCTTAGCCAGGTTGTCTTTTCGGTGTCACTTTCGATGACAACAAAGGGCATCATTTGTTTGGCTAATTCCTGACATACTTCTGTTGCATGCCTTCCAAATCCGCAAACAATGGTGTGTCGCTGTAAGTCATTTATTTTTTTGTTCATGTTATAATCGCGAAAAATAGCGGTAAATCCCCCCTCAGCAAAAATGCTGGCCATAGAGGATATCGCGTATGCAAACAGCCCCAGATTGAAAATAATCAGGAATGACGTAAATACCCGTCCTGCGTGGCTAAGCGGGATTATTTCCCCATAACCAACGGTGGAGAGTGTGATCAGACTCATGTAATAGGCGTCAAACCAGGAGCTACCTTCAATAATCCGATATCCTAAAGTACCAATAAGAACGGCAATCAGCAAGGCTACTACGGCCACACGCAATCTTCTGATGACTTTTGCCAAGTGTTGGTAGCTTTGTTGATTTACCAGTTGATTATCCGGCAAATAGAAAAACCAAAAATTCAGTTGAAATAGATAACGGATGAAATTCAAATAATTTTATGATTTTTTCTGGAGCGTTTTTAAAATCTTGTGCTTGTTGCGTTCTTCAAAGGATTCTTCCCCTGAACTGCCGGTATATCCTGAACGCCACAAAAGATACCCGTCTTTACTCTCTAAAATAGAGCCGTCGCTGTCGCCTTCCAATTGATCCGTCCACTGATAGT
Source organism: Saprospiraceae bacterium (assembly GCA_044350415.1). Classification (GTDB taxonomy): domain Bacteria; phylum Bacteroidota; class Bacteroidia; order Chitinophagales; family Saprospiraceae; genus M3007. Next base: position 25,755 of record JBILHQ010000028.1, read on the forward strand.
TTTCCGGAACAAATAACCGAAGGGTCGAAATTTCCTGGCAACCGGAAGGCCCACTGAGTTTGGTCTTGATGACTTTGCGTTCCCGAACCTGTGTGGTAATACTCACGTCGTCGCCTTTTTTTTCAAAACCGAATTTATAGCGGCCATTTTCCACAAAATAATTGAGGATTTCCGGCGATGCTTCCCACAATTGTATGTTGGCTTCTGAAAGGATGGTATTGCCCGCCCATGCCTTGATCTCCACTTCTGTGAATCCAACCAGGTCCAGGGTTATTGTAGCAGCCGAATCTATTTCAAATGCTTGATATACAGTTCGTTCCATTTGGGCATCTAATGTCCCGGCGGGCAACAAGAACAGCGCCAAAAATCCAGAAAAAAATAATACTCTCATAGCAAAAACGGTTGTTTATTGAGCGGTAATAGCAGCGCGGATAGCCGTCAGGCGTTCCAGTAACCCTTCCAGGCGATCCAGGGGGAGCATATTGGCCCCATCGGATTTGGCTTTGGCTGGTTCTGGATGCGTTTCTATGAATAAACCGTCCACGCCGACTGCCACCCCTGCTTTTGCAATGGTTTCAATCAGTGCCGGCCGTCCTCCTGTAACACCGCTGCTTTGATTAGGTTGCTGGAGAGAGTGGGTGCAATCCAGCACAACCGGTGTTCCAAACGACTGCATCACAGGAATACCCCTGAAATCGACGATTAAATCCTGGTAACCAAACGTTGTTCCCCGCTCCGTTAGTATCACCTGCTGGTTTCCTTCTTCCCGCACTTTTTCTGCGGCAAACTGCATGGCTTCCGGACTCACGAACTGGCCCTTTTTAATATTGACAATCTTTCCTGTTTGCGCAGCGGCTACCAACAGGCTTGTCTGCCGGCACAAAAATGCCGGAATTTGCAGTATATCAACATATTGCGCCGCTAAAGCGGCTTCCTGATCGGTATGAATATCTGTGGTTACCGGGATGCCATATTTTTGACCGACCCTTTGCAAAATATCAAGTGCCTTTTCATCGCCAATGCCGGTGAAGGAGTCGCGCCGACTGCGGTTGGCTTTCCGGTAACTTCCTTTAAAGACGTACCTGATGCCGAGTCTTTGGCAAATAGTATTTACTTTTTCTGCAATTTCAAAGGCCATTTCTTCGCCTTCAATGGCGCAAGGCCCCGCGATCAGAAAAAACTGTGGGTGTGGTTCGAATAGTGTCATATACAATTTATAGTATTCTGAAGGAGACTTGTGGCGGTGGGAGACTGCTTTCAGCGCATATCTCCCTCCGCAACAAGCCTCTATTTTATGATGGCAACCTGATGCGAGATAACGCCTTTATTCGTCTGCACCATTAAGCGGTACATACCTTGCGGCAATCTTTCACAATTGAACTGGTACGTTAGTTTTGAATCTATTGGTACGATATATTGCACTAATTTGCCGGACATGTCAAACAGTTCCAGTCTGGTAAGGTCACTTTCCGGGCCCAATTGGATCGTCAATATATCTTTGGTTGGATTAGGATAAATGACCGTTCCTGCCTGAAAACCCAGATCTTCACTGCCCACTGTACAATCAAAAATGGGGTTATAAACTACATTCAAAGCAAATGAATTGAGGCAGCCGGTAATTAAATCTGTAATCTGAAGGCTGTAAGTGCCACTTTGCATGGAGCAGTGCCAAAAACCGTTTTCTCCAGGAAGCGCCTGTCCATTCTGGTACCATTGCAACTGATAAGATGCCGGCAAATTCAGCGTATCGAACATTATCAACAGGTTTTTACCATTATTGGAAAACAATGGAATGGCGGGAAGCGGATGAATAGTCAATTCCAGCGAATCGGAAAATGATTGACAACCATCTGCGGAGGTATAGGCGACCTGATAAAAGCCACTTTCTGAAGCGTAATAGATGGAATCAACAGCTGCAGATATGGCACCTCCATTCAAATACCACTGGTTGTGTGCATTGTAGGAGGAGAGGAGGGGCAATGGCGCGTCGTCTTTACAAACCACCGTACCTTTGGGCGCGACGATTATTGGCGTGGTAGGGGACGGATAAACTACCACCGTATCGGTGTAATGCAGGGTAATTTTAGGTTTGATAATATTCAAAATACCCACAAAACCGCCGGATACCACATTGCCGTTGCTCAGGACATTAAACGAGACAATACCGCATTTATCATCACCTCCTTTCAGGCCACTGTCTTCGTCCCAGATTTCCATGGTATAGTTGCCGGCATATAAAGGAATACCAATATTAATCGTGGCAGGCAGCGAAAGGTCGGTCATGTCGGCCCCGGAATTGTAAACTTCTGTTCCGGAACTATCCGTGACAAACAGGTATACATCGGGGTTGCCTAATCCAAGTAAATCGACACATTCGAGATCCAACAAAATAACACTTAGCAAGGTGTATGGCGATGTATCAATAACAGCCGTGTAATCAACAACATAAGTCCCTGGATTGCTGTAGAGATGCGGTGGCGGCTGTTCCCCGGAATAAGAAGTGCTGTCGCCAAAATTCCAGGTGTAAGAATAGCCCGGATTACCCCCGGAAGGCACATTATTGGTAAACGCGACCTCCGTACTACCGCAACCTGTTGGATTGGCCATTGTAAACCCGTCATTCTGGCTGATTCCCGGAGCTATATATATTCGCATTGGGAAGGTGGCTTCCTGGGAGAAAATCAGGATAGAGGCCTTTAATCGCACGGTCACTACAAAAGAATCACTTTGCGTGGGCGTGCCGCATATTTTAATACAACCATCTGTTTGTGTGGCTACAGGAAATGTCGTTTGGCTGGCTTCCCAGCTTAATCCCGGCGGTATGCCATCCACACTGAGGATTTCAATACTGGAAATGGTTAATCCCGGAGGTGTAACACTGTCAATTGCCGCGACGGGAGTGGTAGTTTTGGGCATCCTGAAGGAAATGTCATTGTCGTAATAAACGCCAATTTGACCATCAGGAATAGGTGGCAAATATACGGTATCTGCCGGGAGGTTGGCTGGTAATGCAGTCTGACAACCAGGGCAGCCGGTTTGTGCGGCGAGAAACCCTGAAATGGAGCAGAATAACAGCGAAAAGGTTAAGGTTAGGTAATTTTTTATCATAAATCGGGATTTGAAAAAAAATTTTTAATGCACAATGTTCAATTTTTAATGTTCAATTTTCAATGCGCGACAAAATCAAAGTGCTAATTCTCCAGCCCTTAAAAGGCAAACGATTACCCACATCTCCATTTACCTACTTTATTGAGTAACCGGGAGGTGAAAAAGATGAGGTTTACAAGTAAGATTCATCAAAAAATAAAAAACACAAAGTGTCCAGGTGCGCATGATCGGGTTCCCCCTTTGAAGGGGGGAGGGGGATGATTAGTTAAATAAAGCATTGTCAATGAATGCTTTACTTCAAAATACGGGGCGAGTCATCTCCCTAACCCCCTTCAAAGGGGGAACCCGTGACTGCGAACCTGGACGTTTGTTGGCATTTATTTCTTGATAATAATAGTACTTAACATACTGCTGTTTTTAAAACAGAAATGTGGGTAATTGTTAGCCCCATCAAGGGCTGGGGGTTTAGTGCCCCAATTTTGTCACGTATTCCAATTTGAACATTAAAATTTGAAAAGCGAAATTTTATTATCTGTTAATCACAAAAGCATTCGAAACCCTTCCTTCGCGATTGCCAAGAGCGTAGAAATAGGTGCCATTAGGCAACTCTCCGGCATCAAAAGTAAACTGGTTGGAACCTGGCGTCAATTGAATAATCTGGTCCTGCACTTTTTTACCCAGGAGATTATACACTTCGAAAGTATATTGTCCGCCGGTTATTGCTTCCACGATAACGGAAGTGAATTGACCAAAAGGATTGGGTGCATTTTTAATGCCTGCAATCTGACCGGATAAGTCGTTGGTACCGACCGTACATTCTCCCATATTTTTTACGGTAATAAAGTACTTCTGTCCAGGGCTGACCTGTCCGGGAAATTCCAACGGAATGGAAATAATGGAGAATACAGTGACATTGATTTTCAATTCTTTGTCACCCGGGGTGTTATTGGGGGTTGGCGTGCCCGAAACCAGCATACATCCGAGGGTATTGGCGTTGAATTCACAGTTGGGTGGATCGCAGGAATAGTTCAATCCATCGGGTAAGCCTGTTACCGCTCCTGTGAGTGCTACCGTGATTTTTGTTACCGGGACAGTTGTTCCGAGATAAGTAAATGTCTCGGGCACGTTAAAAGTGACAGACTGGGTATATGGTTCGTTAATACACGCTGGAGCAGTGTAAATTGTTGGATCCTCAGTAGTCCAGGGTTGAGGCGATACAATGGTGTCGGTTCCGATGAGAGAAGAATCCCGAACGCAGGTTTGCGCGGATACTTGTACTACTGAAAACAAAGCCAGGCAAAAAAAGGCAAATTTTCTCATGTGTAAATTGATTTGTTAATTGTAAAATATCGGTACTTAAAAGCCGTAAAGTTAGTGCCTTTTTTCCAAAACCCGACATAGGCTGTCCCGGAAGAAAAAATTAGTGTTGTACAACAAACTTACCTTTGGATATCATACCACTTTCATTGTAGAAACGGCAGAAAAACATACCATTGGGTAAAGTAGAGACATCTACAGAAGGGCTGTCTTGATCCTCTTTCAAATTCATATTTTTCACAGTGGCACCTGGCAATTTTGATGCTCCTTCCGGCATTGTAGGGATCAAAAAAAAATGGGCCATCCCTTCGAAAGAGATGGCCCGGATATGAGTCAATTGACTTATTGCAATATTGAATTAACGCCGACCACCGCCGCCGCGGAAGCTGCCACCACCGCCGCCGCCGCCGCGCCGATCATCACGGCCACCACGGTCGCCGCCTCTGTCGCCACTGCCTTCGCGGCGCTCAGGGCGTTCCCGTTCCACATAACCTTCTGGTTTTTCCATAAGGGCTTTGGTGGAAAGGCGGAGTTTGCCTGTTTTAGGGTCGTTTTCTAATAACTTGAAAGTTACTGTATCGCCCACTTTATAGAGATCCGACACGTTTTGAACGCGTTGGTAGCTCATTTCTGTCACGTGCAACAGACCACTTTTGCCTTTGAATTTCACAAATGCACCGTAGTCTTCCACGCGTTCTACTGTTCCTTCATAATCTTCTCCTGGTGTTGGAACAAAAACGATGTCCATTACGCGCGCATAAGCGGCATCAAGGGCTGTTTTGTCCGGACCAAAGATCGAAATTTTACCACCTTGTTCATCTTCCTCGATGCTGATGGTAGTGCCGGTAGCACGTTGCATTTCCTGGATGATTTTGCCTCCAGGTCCGATTACTGCTCCGATATAATCGCGTTCGATACGGAAATCGATCATCCGCGGTGAATGCGGTTTGAGGTCTGCATTCGGTACTGCGATGGCTTTTGCCATTTCTCCGAGGATATGAATCCGACCGTCGCGCGCCTGGTTGAGTGCTTTTTCAAGCAAATCGTAAGGCATACCGTCGATTTTGATATCCATTTGTGTGCCGGTGATACCTTTGGTAGTTCCCGTCACTTTGAAGTCCATATCGCCCAATGCGTCTTCGTCGCCAAGGATGTCGGAAAGGACACTGATGCGGCCTTTCTCATCGGCAATGGCACCCATAGCAATACCGGCAACCGGCGCTTTGAGTGGCACACCGCCATCCATCAATGCCATGGTGCCGGCACAAACCGTTGCCATAGAAGAGGAACCATTGGATTCGAGGATATCAGAAACAATACGCACGGTATATGCGAAATTGTCGGGCAATACCTGACGAATAGAACGACCTGCGAGGTTGGCGTGGCCTACTTCGCGACGGCCCGGACCGCGCATTGGTTTCACTTCACCGGTGGAGTAGGGCGGGAAATTGTAATGTAGGATAAACGATTCATCGTGGTAATCCAATGCATTATCAATCAACTGCATGTCCTGTTTGGTACCGAGCGTCAAAGACGTGAGGGCCTGTGTTTCACCACGGGTAAAGATAGAAGAACCATGCGTGGAAGGCAGGTAATCCACTTCACACCAGATCGGGCGAATATCGGTGGATACGCGACCGTCGAGGCGTTTGCCATCGGTCAACACCACATCGCGGATCACATATTTTTTGCGTTTGTCGAAATAGCGCTCAGCCACTGGTGCCCATTCTGCCATAAACTCTGCACCCATTTCTGTAGTGAGGGTTTCCATCAGTTTGGTTTTGATGGCGTCGAGGGTTTCTTTGCGTACATTTTTATCACTGGCCGAACGGGCTAATGTATAAATATCAGCACTTACTACTTCTTCGATGCGTTTTTTCAGGTCTTCGTGCTCTTTCGGTGCTACAATAGCGCGTTTAATGAGCGCAGCATCGCCAACGAGTTGAGCAAGGCGCTGTTGAGCATCGATCTGCACTTTAATCACCTCATGGGCAATTTTAAGCGTTTCGATAAGATCAGCTTCTTGGCACTCTTGTGCTTCGCCTTCCACCATGGTAATATCGGTGGCTGTAGCAGCCACGATAAAGTCCATATCAGCGCGTTTCAGGTCTGCACGGCCCGGATTGATCATGTATTTGCCATCGATACGCGCTACGCGTACTTCCGAAAATAATGCTTCCAACGGGATATTACTCACCGCTACTGCTGCAGATGCCGCCAAACCAGCCAATGCATCAGGCATAGTGTCTTTGTCGGCAGAAATCAGGTTGATAATCACCTGTGTTTCATTCATGTACCCGTCGGGGAAAAGCGGGCGAAGTGCCCGGTCGACCAAGCGGGAGATCAGGATTTCATAATCAGAAAGCCTGGATTCGCGGCGGAAAAAGTTGCCAGGAATACGACCTGCTGCCGCGAATTTTTCCTGATAGTCTACAGAAAGCGGAAAGAAGGGTTGTCCTTCCTTGGCTTTGGTAGCGCTGACGATAGTGGCCAGCAGCATGGTGTTGCCCATACGGACTACGACACTGCCATCGGCCTGTGCTGCGAGTTTGCCTGTCTCAATCGATACTTCCCGACCGTCGGGGAGATTAAAGGTGACGCGCAAAGGGATTTGTTTGCCCATAAAAATTTAAAAAATGCGCACCGGCAGGAGCGGCGGGAAAGTGTTCCGTAAACTGTGGATACACACAAAGTGACGCAGGACGCACGAAGGGATAAGATTCAATTTGGTTTCGGCCAATTGAATTGGCGGATAGAGAGGCGTGCGCCTGACGCGACTTTGTGTGGAGGGTATTTTGTGGCGGTAAAGAAAAGATTTTCTGTACCAGAAGGAAAGTAAACACAAAACACTACCTCGTTTGGGAACAACAGTCGCACCGGATTACCGGTACTGGTTAATAAGTCAATGAAAAAAGGGTTTAGAAAAGATCACCCGCAGTAAAAACTGCCAGTCAAGACCTTCGCTAAACCCTTCTGTATGCAAATTACTTACGGATACCGAGCTTTTCGATTAATGCGCGGTACTTGTAAATATCTTTTTTCATGTAATAAGATAACAGGCTTTTGCGCTGACCAACCATGGTCAACAGGGCACGACGGGTAGAGTGGTCGTTTTTGTTGGCGCGGAGGTGTTGGCTGAGGCTGTCAATACGGTAAGTAAGGAGCGCAGCTTGCGCTTCGATGTTACCGGTGTCTTTTTCGTCGCCAGCGTAATTTTTTACGATGGAGGCGACTTTTTCTTTTGAATAATAAACTGCCATTTTAATGAGACATTTTAAAGATGAAAAATATCGACTAAAACCAAATTTAATGCTGTTCGGCAAAAAACAGTAAACCATTTGAGCTTAGCGGGTGCAAATGTACGTTGTGCTTCTTTGAAAAAAAAGTAAATTGTGAAATATATTTGGAAAAGGCGGGTGTAAATGGGTGATTTCCAAATAAAAGTGCGCATTGGGGTTTGTTGGGGTGCTGACTTTCGGGCGGGATGTTGATAGGCGGGATGTCGATAGGCGTGATGTCGATGGAACACGGATTAGAGGGATTAGACACGGATTTAAGAGGATTTTTCCGAGTGCGATGTGGACAGGCGTGATGTCGATGGAACACGGATTACAGGGATTAGACACGGATTTAAGAGGATTTTTCCGAGTGCGATGTCGACAGGGGTGATGTGAGAGTGTTCAAAAAACTGCTTGATGTTCAATCCCATGCCCAGAAAAATCTATTTGTCATCGACATCGCTCTCGGAAAAAAAATCCTTTTAAATCCGTGTCTAATCCCCAAAATCCGTGTTCCAGCGACATCTCGCTCGGAAAAATCCCATCGACATCACGCCCATCCACCTAAAATTTCGCCACCTTTCCCGCCTGCGTCACCTTTCCCTGCCACGCCACCTGCCAAACATACATCCCAGCTGGCAATTCCTCCACAGACAACACATTATCAAAATCTCGGAGAGTAGTGCGGAACACCTCCCGCCCAAACAAATCCAGCAACCGGAACTGCGGCTGCACGCCGCTCACCATCGCTGGTAACTGTACCTGCAACACCTCATTGAACGGATTGGGACTCACCTGCACCTGTGGAAGCGCAGGCAGGTTGCTCACTCCGGAAATGTCATCCACCACTATGTCCCGGCACAAGGTATCTGCGCCGTATTGATTACTCACCACTACACAGGCAGTATAAGTACCCGGCCCGGCGTAGGTATGCACCGGACTCACCTCCATGCTGCTGCTGCCGTCGCCGAAAGTCCAGTACCAGTCAGTGGGCTCGTAATAGGATGCATCGGTAAACGTAACAGACAGTGGCACCAGGGTATCTTCGATATCATAATGGTACATGGCCATGGGAATATTGTCGATACCGAGGGAATCGCAGGAGGAACCGTCGATGGGGCCAAGGCGGTAATTGGGGTAGTAGGCGTTTGGGCCGAAAGTGTAGGATGGAAAGGTAATGGCACGTTGACGAAAGCGACAGGCAATTCCAGCACGATCAGGAAAATCAATTACATGCATATACCGGGTATCGCCTCCAAAGATATAAATTTTACCATCTGGCCCACGTTCCATTGCTGTAAATGCCACAGCATTTGAACTTGCGCTATCAATAAACCCATCGTAGGTGGCAATTAACTGTTCTGAACCTGCAATATCTGATGCATTTAAATCATATTGGATAATTCTTGTCACATCACTTTCTCCTGTATAGATATAGCGATTGTTTGGCGAAAATATTAGAAACAGGCTCCCCGATTGGGGTTTGGGTAATACCTGGCAATTAGAAAGGAGGCCAGTACATCGGTCAAAATCATAAATCGCAGTTCCAGTATCATAGTAACGTGCAGCCAATTTTTGTCCATCCGGAGAAAATTCAAACCAGGCATATGCTTTCCCTGGAAGCGGTGTTTGCGGTATATTTTGTGTGTCAACCGGTGATAATCCCTCTGGAGTGAGTAACCAACGGTAAAAGCGATGTTCATTATTATCGGAAAGTAGAATCCACCAATCTCTGCCATTCGCATGACGATTGGCTACAGCACCGTTAAAACAGCCTGATGCTATTACGGAATCTTTTACCTCTATTTGACCAATACCATTGCTAAAGTCAACCATGTGATAAAGAAACCGCTTTAAGTAACAATTGGTTTGCGGAATGATAGTATGCCCAAAAATCATGAATCGATTGTTTTTTAAAGGTATTGAAAATAATCCATGCATCTGATTCATTGCTTCATGAATCGGATTTCCACACAAGTGATCATCATTGTTAAGCCCGTCTGAAATCAGTGTTGGGGGGGCACCAAACTGCCAAATACTACAACCATTGGAGTAATATAAGAAATTCCCCTCTATATCTGACATGCTGTGATGAGTTAAGCTCAGGAAGTAGTTGGTTTCAACCGGTATGACCTGAACGGGATATTGATTAAAATTTAACACAAAATTGGTCGTTTCTGGAGAATTTACTGGTGCATCATCTCCTGCAATCCAATTGTAATCATATTTTTGACTATAAATAGAAGAAAACGTAATAAGCATGAAGGATATCAAGACGTATTTCATAGGATATGAAAATTGAAAACAGCCATACAAGGGTGAACACCCTCGTATGGCTTGTTAAAAAAACAGAAAAACTATTGGATAACTATAGGAACAGTTTTAATATCAACACCGTTAATTCGGATCATAATGAAGTATGCTCCTTTCGGCTGCTTTGATAAATCTAAGCGAACAGGTGCATTGCTAATCTTATATTCCGTTTCAAGTACTTGTTTGCCAACACTACTATGGACAATAAACACCGCATTTTGATTGGTATATTTTTCTGGTAATGTTACATTTACTATTCCGTTAGTTGGATTAGGGAACACACGGATATTGTCATCCATACCTGATGTTTCTACATCATTTCTCTCCTCTCCCGAGCATGTAGTTATATTCAAATCATAACCCACTAATATCTGGTATAATGCACGTGCGGTATAAACACCAATGCCGCCTTCTGATGGGCATTGCTCAGCAATTGATTTTACTTGTTGTCTTGTATTGTTATCCCAGGCAGCACTCACAGGAATGCTCTGGAGATAGGCCTTGAATACACTTTTAAGATTTGACTCCCCTATATTTGTAGCAGTTAATGCATTTACCTGGGTTGCTATCGAGGAAACAGCATTATTTACTGTTGCGGTATATTGAGTAGAAGACTGCTCACTGGCTATCAATAAGGCTTCACCTAATGAGTCTTTCTGCGCTCGCTGTGTTGTTAAAACACCCAGTTGGACAGAATCTGTCGTATTTAATATTGTGACATCTAATGCTGCAATTTCAATATCTAATGCCTTAATTGCAGCATTATTGCTGTTAATTGTCGCAGCCAGAGCATCAGATGGTTGAAAGAATGTTCGCATTGACATTTGCAAATTTATAAATGAAGCGATCATACTTCCCGACATTCCATTCATAAATGTACCCATTAAAGCATTCGTCTGCGCCAAAAATGGATGATCAGATAATTTGCGGTATAAATCAAATTTCAATTGCCAGCGGATGGCATCTGAATAGGTACCACCATTATTAGCTACGACAGAATCAGTATAACTTATTACCGGTGGTACACTGAATCCTGGCGGTATTGGGCATTCCGGGCTGCTACAAACGACTGGTGATCCAGCAGGATTAACAAGTCTAAACCAGTTAAAAATTGGAAAAAAATTCGTTGGTTTTTCTATAACAGGTCCAGTAGTAATATCTCTCACATAGTACTGTGAATTAATCCCATAAATAAGGCCACTTTCGTGGTATGCCTGCCACTCTGTCATTGGTAATTCCCATACATTACCAGAGGCTTCTGTTTGAGCTCCTTGCAACCCTGAATCACCGTTATATGCATAATACAAACCAATCGTATTATTGACCATAGTATTGCAACGGAACTGAGAATTACTACAGTCTTCATCAAACATTGCCCCCCGGCCCGGCCCTCTCAGTCTGTTACGCTTATACTCTCCATTTGTAGAACCCCAGATAAGGTGTAAAGGATTGGTCGTATTGGGATTAGTCACGGTTTGAACATCATTGCAAATCACCCGATTGTTGTTGCCTGCAATATTCCAAAGCCCCAAAAGGAAACCGTTGGATGTCGAAAAAATACCATTTCCGGAGGTTGCATCGCCTCCTCTGTTGTTTCTGATTATACCATTTGGGAAGAAAGATAAACCGATGCCACCTTCTCCAAAATTTGACATGACCACCCGATTGTCATGAATATCCACCTCATCTATGTTGGCCGCAATTGCAGAGATTGGATCTGCGCCTGTTACTCCAATACCTACAGTAGCGCTGGAGAAAAAAAGTGGTCCAATAGATTGTGATGTCTCTAATATAATATTGTTATTGTAAATTTCCACATTGCTAATCGTTGGTGAATCATCGGAAAAACCAACTCCGCCCATCATCTGTATTACTTCGGGTAGACTCAAAGTACAATGTATTTTATTCCTTTGCACTCCTTTAAATTCATCAGAATGCGTGCTGTTTCCATTAATTGAACTATTCCTAAATCGGGCATCTAAATAAACTCCTGCCGTTACATGGTCTATGTTCGTATTTTGTATCCCAACAAAAGTAGGCGATGCTCCTTGATCTGCGCGAACATAAATGCCATAAACCGAGTTGTCAATATCTGGCACTCCATTGTTTTCATCAACAGTACCGTTGACAAAAAAGGTGTTTCCCGGACTGCTTTTATCAATTAATGCGATCGCAGCGGTTTGACTGAAGGTATAATTCCCTTTATTGATATCAGTAAAATAATAATTTCTATCAATATGAATGTTTGCATCATTCGCAATTATGCCATAATTTAATCTGGTAAATTTATTTCTTTTTTCTTTCACCAAATCCAGTAATGTTAGATTGGCTCTCAAGGAATATATCCCTGCAAATCCTCTTAAAGTATTAAAAGTCAGATTAACATATCCAGGATTATTTAAAACTCCGGGTGACGGTACTGATATACTCGAATTTGCAAGTGTCAATAAACTCCCTGCTGCCCTCAAAGATGTTCCGCCGTCAAAAGTAGTTTTAGTCATGGCAAAAGTCCCAGTGTTCCTTCTGAAATAAATGCCTATATAATTTTCGGTAAAGTTTGTCTGATTCAGGCTGATGATTGTAGATGTGGGCGTAGTCGGTGAGCCATTAACATCAATTCCAAACAAAGCATCGCGGATGGTCGCATCATCGCAGGTAAGTCTGCCCCGGTTGTACACTTTGAGCCCGCGCCATAAGTCACAAGGACCTACTGCTCCTCTGGCTGTCGTACCTGCCTCTAATCTGAAAAGCAGATTGGGTACGTTAACATCAAATCCCGTATTCCCAGGATGGAACTGTAAATCTGTGTTGCTAAAGGTAAATGGCTTATTTATCGCAATGGTACCTGTAATGTAAACAGGTTTGCTGGCCTGGGTATAGGAAAAGCCGGGTAATACACAGGAGTAATCAGTGAGGTAGCCAGAACCTCCATCCTGCCCGATGAATATAC
>JBILHQ010000207.1:0-10650 GCA_044350415.1 Saprospiraceae bacterium
GAAATGGATATCCTCAAAGGGGCTTTGTCGCTGTTTTCAGAGCCTTATGTGATGAAAGATATCTACGAGCATTTCCAACAAAAATATGCCTACGAAAAAATCAGGTGGGCGATTGCTGATGCCCGGCGGGAGCGGGTAGGGAAGGCGTGATTATTGTCCCTCCGCCACCAATTGCCATGTCAGGGTCCAGTCCAATTGCCTTTTCCAAATCAAGGACGGCGGCGGTCAATTGACGAAGATACAACCGGGCATAACCTGCATTGGCAATGTAAATGGCGTTGTCCGGTTGTAATTCTGTTGCTATTTGATAACAATCCAACGCTTCCTGGTATCGGCCATGCAGGAGATAGAAATTCCCTGTGATAACTTTGAATAAAAGCGTTTTCAATCGTAAATGATATTTTGTCGGAGGCGACAACAACCTTGACTTCCTGATTCGTCATGTACTGCTGTCTTTTACATATTTAATACATCCATTGCCGATTTTTCCCAATCGGAAGGCGCTTCAAAACTTTCTAAATCGCTGAGAATATTTTTGCTAGCCCTGATTTTGAGGATTTCATTTTTATACTCTTCAAACAATTGTGCTGCTTGTCCGGGCACCAGATCAGGGCTGAGGCGCATCATATCATTCAGCGCAAACATTTTAGCTTTGATGATTTTCCAGGCATCCTCGTCGATTTGGCTTAATTGGTTGGCGTAAGAGGATACATTGATCCAATAGGCATAAAAAGGGAGCGATTTTTCATCAAAACGGTTGGTGGAGGCCGTAATACTGTACAAGACATAATCTTCCGTTCGGAATGCTTTGGCAGTCGCTGCGGTATCGCCGTAGCAAAGCCGGTTATCGAGCACCCACAATTTGGATTCATCAATGGTGGCACCATCGGCATTAAAAAGCGCGTAATAACCCGCTTTAAAATCATCACCGGCATCCACATCGAATTCCCTGCGGAAGCCCACCAATGCCTGGGTTTCTTCTAATCCCATCAGCGATTCAAAACCTTTCATCACTACACCTGCAATTTTCACATAATCATTGATAATGGTGGCAAAAGCAGCCGTATAAGTGGACGATGCGCCTTCAATCACATCAATCAGTCGTTGCAGATATTTGGTTTGTTCCACCCTGCACAGTACCATACTCAAAGCCATCGGCCCACCGGCATAAGGATGCAGTCCGGCCACCCGGGTGTCCTGAAATACCATTCCTTCCGGCACTTTTTCCATTTTCCCCTTCATCATGGTAGCTCCAACGGCATAAGGAATGGTTACTTTTTTGCCGTCGTAAGTAAATTCAGCCACCGTAAAAACCAATGGATCATAAGTGACGAGCCATTTCCGGCTGTACGACAGAAACACTTCATTGATGCGTACGGTGAAGTAGTGCTTATTAGGCAAAATACTGGCAAAAAAGGTGTCCTCCTTGTCCGTCTGTTGCGGTTTGATATACAACCTGGTCGGCCTGAATGAAGGGGATTGTTTGAGTTGGTTCCAAAAGTCAGAAAAAGCCATGGGTGAATTTTTAATTTACGATTTATGATTTACGATTTTTTTGCGAAGCGTGTGCCGGGGATTAGTTGCCCCGGAAATCTATTTTTTACCAGGATTACTAAAATAATTCAGCACAAGGTAAGGTAACTAAATGTTTTTACTCCCAATATCATGCCTGATTCATCGATAAAAAAATCGGGGGTATGATGGGCTGCGGCAGTCTCTGGGTCCTGTCCTTTGGGCATACCGCCGAGAAAAAAGAAAAAGGCCGGTATGTGCCACGCCTGTGCGCACTTCTATACCCAGGCTTTTGGGTTTGGCGTTAGGCGGCAGTATAAGTAGGCCTGGACAGAAAGTTCTGCCGCTTTTTATTGGGGGATGTGGACTAAGTGGTCACTGTGCCGATTTTACATCGGGAATGATGATGCGATTTTTGGGTATTATTTCGTCCTTACTAAGGAATATGCTACCTGCAAAGCCTGAAGTAAATTTCACTGGAGTACCAGACAAGAATCCTCCCCTGATTTTGTCACGCACTCCAATCATTCCCACAATACCCATCTTCCGTGCCAGCCACTGAAAATATGGTAATTTATCGCTGTTTAACATAAATTCCTGCAAATCAGTCCGTTTTATAACCATAAAGTGCAACAAATTCCGTTCATTTGCCCCGGTAAGTTAATCCCTTTGGGTATTCCTTCAGCAATACGCTTGAATCATAATATGGAAAACAACCAGTCGAATAGTAATCTTATATTAACCGAGTTTAAAGGCGCACCATTAAACTGGTTGCAGGCGCAACCGGGCACTGCCGATATGGCCGACCTTTTTGACCTGAACGACGATGATTTCGCGGTCAAATGCATCCGGGAATTGATGGAAAACCGGCCGTTTGAACTGCCGCTTCAGGTAGAACACTTAGAGGCAGGGGAGAAATTCAGCCATTTCTATTTTGAATCCCGCAACTTAGAAAAGGTGTTCGGATCTAAAAACCTGGCTATCGGCTATCCGATACTGATGGCCAATATGGGAGGACTTCAGATCAATGCCCCATTGTTCTTGTGGCAGATTCAACTGGATCCTAATGCCACCAATCCTGATAAATGGATTGTGCAACGGACTGAAAACCACACCGTTTTACCCAATTACCCGCTGTATCACCTCATTGATGCGCAGTATGGCTCTGATTTGTCTTCGCAGGCGCGGGCGCTTACAGAAGGCAAACAGATCAGCTCCCGCAGCCTGGCTGAAATGGCGGATGCCATTCGGTTATTGACTAAAGCGGAGGAAGAAGGATTACCGCTGAGTGTGCAACCTTTACCAACAGGCGCAGATGCCGCTTATGCTGTATCAGTCGGTCGGCTGAGTTGGTCGGCCGTTGCCGGTATTTTTCCGACCTTACCCAAATTCACCCGTACGGATGTTCCAGTGGTCGTACCCAATCTGCGGGCTGATAATGACTGGCAAAACAGTTTGAGTCTGTTGCCGCTCGATCCTTCTCAACGACAGGTAATGCTGGCGGTGCAAAAACACGCTATTAATGTAGTGGAAGGTGCCAGTGGTACTGGTAAAACCTACCTGATTTCTGCGATTATTATCAATGCTTTGACCAGTGGCAAAAAATGCCTGGTGGTTTCCAAAAGCATAAATGCCCTGCGCCGTGCCCAAAAATTCATCGTGGAAAAAGGTTTTGGCGACCTCTCTTTCGTGCTCCGGGATCTGACGGGCGACCACCTGATGCTGGCCGATATGTTGCGAGCCGCCGCTGATGCCAAAAATAAACCAGCTGGGGATGCACAACTGATTAATACTGTTTTGCAACAGACGAAACGGGAACAAACGAAATTAGACTTAGCCTGGCAGAAGTTGTATGAACCTGTTTTTGGAGACTTAAACTTTACGGAAACGGTTGGTTTGTTCATGCGGGCCAATCGTATTGAGGCGAAAGATTTGCTGTTGACGCAGTTGAACCCGGTCGATTTTGTTTTTGTAAAAGAAGAATACGATCAGATTGTGGATGCGATCCGCGCTAGTGAACCTTTGTTTGTGCGCTTCCCAACGCTGGATCATCCGCTAAGCAGGTTGCAAAACAGTGTATTCGCCGACAATAGTGCCAGTGCTGGTTTTGAATGGACCATCCGGCAAGTCAACAGCCTTTTGGAAAAGGCTACCAGCCTTCACCACCAGTATATCTCGAATACCAATGAATACGCCGAATTACTGAACGACCACTACGAACAGCATTATCTCGATCTTGCAGTGCATGCCAAAAAAGTAAGAGATGCCATTGCTGATGGTACAAACCGTTTCGGCGCGGACTTTGGTAAGCCTATTTCAGCCGTTGAAAAACTGTACGGCACCTTATCGGATAAATATAAACAAATGGTGACCGATAAGGAACAGGTAGGGGTTGCTTTTGACGCACTCCGAAAAAAATATCAGTTCTATAAATACTTTGATTTTGATTTTCCGCAGGTATTTGACCACAGAGACCTACCAAAAATTGCAGAACTCACCCAAAGTTTTGAAACATCGCTGTCCAATTGGCAAAAACGTATTCCAACCACGGTAAGGGAAGAAGTACGGCGGTTAAACGGCAGAACGATCCATCAGGGGATCAATTTCCGGGATTCCGTGCAGGATCTGGAACAACAACTCGATCAATTTCTGCAGGCATTCAACGATTCGGGACTGTACGAGCAGCCGGTTCGCCATGAGATGCTGACGATTCCGAAACGCCAGGAGTTTTTGGAAGATTTGATCGCCCGCCTCGAAGAAACACAGTTTAGTCTTCGGGATTTCAACGACTTTTATGTTTGGCAAAAGTACTGGTTGTCGCTCCGTCTGGCCGAACAAAAAGTAGTACGTGCCTTGTGCAAAGTGAAGCCACGCGATTGGGTAGCTGCTTTTGATAGCTGGTATTTATACCATTATTTACAAAATCGCTATTCCCCGGACATTCTTTGGGATGACGACACGCTGGACGGATTCAGTAAAGGCTTTAATGAGTTGCGAAATATTTTGCCCGCCCATTTAAGTTATTACTGGCAACAGCGCAAAAATGCGGCTTTGAAGAATCTGAAATCCAGCGACTCCAAAGCTTATAAAAATTGGTTTGGAAAAGACAACCGGACACTTTCTGCCAGTCTGGATATTGCAGATCTTTTTAAAAACCATATTGAAGCACTCACGGAAACCCTGCCGGTGCTGCTGGTGAGTCCCCACGTGGCGAATGATGTGGTACAGCATTCCAATATGTTGTTTGATGTAGTATTGGTAGATGAAGCCCATAATATTTCCAAACAACAATGCTATACCCTTTTTGATCAATCTAAGCACCTGATCGTATTTGGGGATTCCAAGCAGGATATGACCCCACAGGCCGACGACGATTTTCTGGAATTTTGCAAAACGCTGGGCGTTAAAAACCATACTTTGGACTATCAACACCAGGACGCACCCGAAGAGTGGATTGATTTTAACCGCATTGCATTCGGTACGCCCTTCAAACGCCTGCCTTCCGGCCGTGCTGCCGATGGCGTGACCACGGTGGAGAATGTGGAAGGCCGGTATGATGAACATACGCAGACCAATGAGGCCGAAGCCAGGCAAATTATTGATTGGCTGAATTTGGTGGCACTCACCCCTGCAAAAACATATCCGGTCGTGGGTATCGCCTGCGCCACCGTGCAACAACGCGACCTGATCGCAGGTCAGCTGTTGCGGGTTCGCCAACGCAAAGCGCCCGGGCATGAAAAAATACAACAACTTCAGTTGAATGGTCTGGGCGTATACCAGTTCGCAGAATTGCAGGGACAACACGTTGATATTCTGTTGCTTTCCATGGTACATGGAATCACCGATGCGAACGGAACCCTCACCAGGCATTTCCATTTTTGGAATACCCAGGAGGGAATTAATCAATTGCATGTGGCATTGACCCGGGCAACGCAGAAGGTATTTATTGCGCATTCCATTCCGCCGGGTTTGTATTCGGTTTTGGCGGCTGATAAGAACTTTTTGGGCACGTGTATTCTTTCACACCTGGTTACATTCGGCGACCAGGTGCAAAAAGGCGATCACAGGGCTGCGCAGGACCAGTTGAAAAAAATGAAGGGCCTGTTGAATTATCAGGACACCTATTTTTCGCCATCTATGTTTATGGAAGAGGTGGAACTGATGCTGCTGCCATTTTTTGAACCGGGCAGTATCTGCCGGAATGAGAAAGTTGCGGGGATTACTGTTCCGTTGCTGATAAAGACAGACGGCAAGATTGTTATTCCGCTTTTCGATGGTGTTTTTGCTAAAACCGAAATTCCTTCCTATGAGTGGGAAGAAAAACTGAAACAGTATTTCAACAAAAATCATGTCCATTATATCCCTGTTTATAGTGCACAATGGTGGAAAAGTCCACGTCAGGAAGCGCGGCGGCTGGCGGCTAAAGTAATGGAACAAAATGATTAAATATGCATAAGATTTTTTTACTGCTCTGGTTACTTCCAACAGTTTTTTGGGCACAAAAGCCAACGCAACCCCAACTCGCCTGGCACCAAACGGAATTTTATCTTTTTCTCCATTTCGGTCCGAATACCTTCACCAATATGGAGTGGGGGCAAGGCACTGAAACAGAAGACATGTTCAATCCAACGGCTATGGATTGCGACCAATGGTGTCGCGTTGCCAAAGCCGCTGGTGCCAAAGGTATCGTGATCACTGCCAAGCACCATGATGGGTTTTGCCTTTGGCCGTCGGCTTACAGTAAACACACTGTTCGAGAGTCAAAATGGAAAAATGGTAAAGGCGATGTCCTGCGCGAACTTTCAGACGCCTGTAAAAGGAATGGCCTGAAACTGGGTTTTTACCTCAGCCCTTGGGATCGCAACCACCCTAAATACGGGACCGCCGAATACAACAATATTTATGTGAACACCATGAAGGAACTCATGACGCAATACGGCGACTTGTTCGAATTCTGGTGGGATGGTGCCAACGGTGAAGGCTCAAATGGCAAAAAACAAGTCTACGATTTTCACCGTTTTGAAAAAGAAGCCGCTAAAATGCAACCCAGTGCCGTGATTTTTAGTGACATTGGACCTGGGTGCCGGTGGGCTGGAAATGAACAAGGGACGGTGTCGGAAACGAACTGGTGCACCCTCGATACGGTGGGATTCTCCCGCGGTAACGGTGGACCATCCGTTGATTCTTTGCAGCAGGGCAATATCAATGGCACTACCTGGATTCCCGCTGAGTGTGACGTAAGTATCCGCCCGGGTTGGTTTTACCACCAGGAAGAAGACGATAAAGTGAAAACGCCCGATCAGTTATTTGATATCTGGATGAAATCGGTGGGACGCGGCGCTAATCTTATCCTGAATGTGCCGCCTGATCGCCGTGGCCGCATTCACCCGAATGATTCTGTTGCATTAGTGGCATTCGGCCAAATGCGCGCCGAAAAATTCGCTAAAAATCTGGCGAAGGGACTGGTGGTGCAAAGTGGGAGCCGAATGACGACCAGAGTTACCGATGAAAATCCGGACTCCTCTTTGAAAATGTCCACCAATCCCGGCAGCAACAGCGCTGAAGTGCATTTTCTCAGCCCGCAACCGGTACATTTTATTCGCTTAGAAGAATTTATTGCGGAAGGTCAGTCCATTGCAGCATTTGCGGTGGATATTCATGATGATACTGCGAAGACCTGGAAGGAGGTCCTTCAATCCACTACAATAGGTGCCCGAAAGATCCTGGCCTTTAAAGAAGGCACTGTTACTTCCGGTATTCGGGTGCGATTACTAAAATCAAAAGGTATTGCGAAGTTGAGCGAATGGAAAGTGTATTAGGATACCTTCAGCACGATTTTTCCAAATTGCGCGCCCGATTTCATGCGTGCCAAAGCGTCGTTGCCATCTTTTAAAGCAAAAACGGAGTCGACCACAGGGATGATCTGGTGATTTTGGACAAATCGAATCATTTGTCCAAAATCACGGTCGCTGCCCATGGTAGAGCCTAATATACTGACCTGTTTCCAGAAAATAACCTGGGGAGCGAGGTTGTTTATTTTTCCCTGTGTGCCACCATAAATACCTAACCGGCCACCGGGATTACACAAGCCCACTAATTTAGGGAATTGATCACCAGCTGCAGAATCGATCACAATATCGAATCCGCCTGCCTGCGTTTTGAGTTGTTTATCCCAATCATCTTCACGGTAATTCACGCCTCCTATAACACCCATTAGTATGGCTTTTGCTATTTTTTCATTGCTGCCCGAGGTTACCCATACTTCAGCACCGGCAGCAATCGCAAATTGAATCACAAACAACGCCACGCCACCACCTGCGCCGCTGACTAATACTTTTTCCCCTTTTTTTAGCCCGCATCGAGAGAACAGTACCCGCCAGGCCGTTACGCCGGCGAGCGGAAGAGCGGCCGCTTGTTCCCAACTCAAATGTTTCGGCTTGTCGACCAGGTTTTTGGCAGGAACCGCTACTTTTTCAGCGAAAGTGCCGTTATGTGGCAGGCCAAGGATACTGAAATCCCGCCCTTGTGCATCTTGCTTTTTGCCCCAACTGAGGGAAGGGTTGATGATCACTTCGCGGCCATTATAAACCCCGGCCCCATCGCTGCCTAATATGGTGGGAAAGCGAATCCCGGCATATTCGCCTTTTGATATCCAAAGATCCCGGTGGTTCAACGCTGCGGCTTTAATATCCACCCAAACACTTTTTTTATCAGTGGGGTAGGGGGCAACCTCCTGAAAATCAAGGGGTTGATTGATGTTATTTAAAATGAGTGCGTTCATTTTTTTTTATTTTAATGTGAGCTCAGAGATAATTTCTATGATAGGTTGGCTTGCTGCCGTACCGCCGTGCGTTGGGTTTGCGGGCTGGCTGTTCGGCGGCATGGACAGCAAGCCGTTGTTAGCGGTTCGGTACTCTGTTTTTAGTAAGTTGTCTTTGAGTTTATTCCGAAAATTTAGTAAACATTTTTCCGTCGTAAAGGTACATATCTGTTTCTCTCGTCCCCACCCAAAGATTTCCAGATTTATCTTTCAAAATTGACCAGATACTATTATTGAGTAGTCCGTCTTTTGTTGTAAAACGAGTGAAAGATTTACGGAAATCCCAATTGCGCTCTCTTGGCGTTGGCTCATCTTGATATAGTTTCTCTAGGTCAAATTTAGTTATTGACTTTCCATCGTAACGATACACACCGTCGTGACACCGTCCACCAAACCAAATATTACCTGCATTATCTTCTAAAAGATTTTCTAATTTAGCATAACAATATTTTATGTCATCAGTTACTTTGAAAAAGTTAAATGATTTGCCATCATATACATAAACACCAATAGTTGTTGCAAACCATAGTTTCCCACTCTTGTCCTGCATAATACTCCATACATTAAGTCTTTTTTAACTTGTCCGTTGCAGGAAGTTCCCAAAAATAGTATTATCAGGAAGGTGAAAACTTGCATTGGTGAGCATTTTTTTTCATTCTTCCAATTGTTATTGATCTATTTGTCAGTTTGGGTGTCGCGCTGCATTGACCGCTAAAGTCTGTATAGCCGCCACTTAAAAATTGAACATTAAAAATTGAAAATTGAACATTCACTACCGTATTTCCACATTCACCTTCCCTTTGGAAAAAATATCCACCCGAATCCCCGATGGCGTAAGGCGTGTATCGAGGACTTTTATGGAATCCAAAGTGCCGGTAAGCAGGATACTGGAGGAAATTTCATAGTGATTCAGGGTCTCCTGCACGGAAGTTTTTAATTCCTTGAGGTTTTCGTCCATTGGGAATACCATGGCAGCAGCCATTTGTTTTTTGATGGGACCTTGAAATATCCACGAGGCAGATTTATAGAGGAGGTTTTTGGTATCTACATGAAAATCGAGATCAACTACTTCCACGGTATTTTTGATCACATTAAATCGCGGTCGGCCAATAAAATAGATTTTCCCGTTGAAAGACCCGGACAGTTGGGAAAGGATAATGATTTTGTCATTTTGCCCCCATATCTTAAGATCGTCGATCCGCACTTTTTTCTTGCCCGATTCGAATACCTGTCCCAGCATGATACCTTTGGCTAATCGTTCGGCTTCGGGGAATGGTACATCGGTGGCAAACTGCATTTGAAACTCGTCACCCGTATCCGACAATAATGCGAGATCGGGCAATTTTGAGTTTTCCCGAAACAATGGCTTTTCTCCGAAGGTAACGTCATTCAGGCATTCCAGGGTAATTTTGGTGCGCAGCGCATTCCAGTCGGTAATCATGGGCGTCATCCCGATTTTTAAAGGCGTTGTTTTTACCCACATTTTATACTCCTCCGACATCAGTACAGGAGCCTGGAGGGAGGTCCATATTTCTTCCAGGTAAGGCTTAAGGCTCAACTGTTGACTTACTACGCGGTCGACAGTCGTGGCCAGGTTCTTCTTAGACCGGTTGATCGCCAAATTCGAGATAGTTTCAATACCGATTTCGCCAATCCCGGTTTTTAATACAGGCGGGGTGAGCCATTCATGGTATTCCACTTCTGTTCTGGTGGTCAATGACCAATCGGGGTTAACAGCATAGGTAGTTTTAAAGCTGATAGCGAGGTCGCCGGTGGCTTCGGCTTCTCCAATGAAAAGGCGTTTTTTTATCCAAAGTTTGATAGGGAGCCTGTATTTAATGGTATTCCCAGAAAAAAACATAGTGATATCCTGGCTTTTCCAGGCATTCATCATCAGGCCATCATTTCCATTGTCGTCGTAGGAATAGTCTTCATAAAGTGCCTTCCCTCCCAATGATGTATTAATATTGCGCACTAATTCTTCGATTAAAATATTAATGGGTACCGAAATAGTGGAGACCAGCGGTGTTTCGAGCGTGGCAATATAATTTTCCGGCGGTTTAGGCGCGTCTGTGAGTTTGGTGGTTTTACACTGAAAAAAAGAGAACATCAGGATGAGTGGAAACCAGCGGAGGCAATATTTTTTCATGTAATAAAATAATTTTGGAGCGCAAATATCAGTCGCTTCTATGATTCTCACGGTTAAATTTTTAAGAAAGAAAATAAAAAATTGAAACTCTTTTCTTCTTTTAACAGATCCTGCGTACTTTTGCGCGGTTTTTAAAAAAAGCATCAAAAAACTTGCTAAAAATTTGGTT
>JBILHQ010000208.1:0-10576 GCA_044350415.1 Saprospiraceae bacterium
TAATTTTGTGCCCGAATTATAAGTATACGAGGTGACGTATCCGTTATAGGTTTTGGTACTAATCAGGCCGTTGGTTGCCCATGTATACGTTTCTGCCAGCCAGTTGGCGGCGGTAAAAGAGGTGGGTAAGCCTTTATTGGAATAACTGTCAATGGTGCCGCGGATGGTTTTTCCGGGACCTGAGAGGGTGCCTGCGGTCCATGTTTTTTCGAAGTTGTAGTATTTATAAACCCTTGGAAAGGCACCAGAAGCACTCGGCTGCCTTGCGCCGGTCACTATATTATAATAGGCATATTCTATTTCGTTACCATCTGTCTGGGTAGTATCGACCCGGACAACTGTTCTCCATGGATCAGCAATCATATAGCGGGTTTTCATATCAGCCATAATAGTGGTATTGGCCGTTTCGCTGTCGAATGGGTATTTATATTCCGTCTTGTTTACTTTATTATCGGAATTGGTGACCGATTTGGTGACAGGAAACAAGTGGTTGTTGATGACATCATAATTAGTATTTGATGGATAGGTATAGGTTACCTTTGTCTCCACACCATCCAATACATTTTTGACACTGGCTTCCCGGTATGGACGGGTACGGATGGTATAGACCGTCAGGAAACTTCCACAGTTATTGGCAGCCTTTTTATACATCACGTCGGTACTGTAAACATAGGTATCCCCGCCATACACCTGATGCGATTCACTGGTAATCAATACGCCCGCCTGATTTCGGGTAACCCCGTAGATAAGATTGCCAGCAAGAATACGAGCTGGGGCAGGAGGATTGGGAAACTGGTTAGCAGTAACCAACTCAGTTGCATAAGTGTAGGTTTTATAACCATTTCCATTAAATGTTTCTTTAACATGCTTATAGCCAATATGATATCCTTCAAAAGAGCCCAATGGAACAATGCTGTTTTCGTAAAAATTGACATTGCAGCCACCTGAAGTTAATTGATATTCTGGACATGTTCCAGGGGCACACACTGAACCACAATTTGAGCCTTCACAAGGGAACCATGTGTAACTATGAACATATGCAGGTTGGTTATATAATTGTCCTGAAGAATTATTTGTATTTACCGAATCCCTGTATATATAGTTGCGGATGATGTTAGTGGAGGCATTAAGCCCATCATAAGTAGTAATTTGCTTAATACGCAATCCTCCGACTTTAACATTGCCAGCAGGAACGGATTCCGGCCGTGTCACGTAAAATTTGGCAGCAGCATAAACTCCAAATAATTCAACAGTGTAATCGGTATACGGTACAAGACCGGAAAATTTACTGGCAAGAGACCCGGTAAATATCACTTCTCCGCTGGTGCAATTGAGTTGAAACTGACCGGAGGTTGAAACAAAAGCATGGCCTGGATAGGTATAAACTTTAATTTCTGCTGTTACTTGGCTACTATAACAATTACAATTCGCAGGTTTGAAATTTAATGTATAGGTCGCTTTATTGGGGTCGGTAGTACTTAAATCAATACTAGAAAATTGTATAGAAGGGAGAGGGTTAGAAACTGATGTAATAGAACTGCAAATCCCACCACCCGAGAAATTATGATCAATGCTCAGTATTGTTTTTTTCTTTTGGATGGTAGTGGGAGAAAAATAATCATTGGCTTCAAAATCAAATTCGGTATAGCCGCCAGTTGGATAATTTACTTTTTTTAGGGTACCATATTTCATGGCCGTTTCATTGGTCTCTCTATCAGACAAGCCAGGATATGAGAATGTATTTGTAGCACAAGTTCCTCCTCCGTTTGTGCAGATACCTGTCTGTAGCCCAGGTATGTTGGGAAGCGATGAATTATAAGAACCATTATTCGCCTCATTATAAAACCCCCAGTGATCCACAGAACGAGACAACCGATTTGGCAGAAAATCAAGATTTCCAGTTTTAGTAAAATATTCAAATGTCCATGCCGGATTAACAACAGTAGTGCCATCGCCAGATTTTTCCTGGACACTTAATAAACGTAACCTTTTATTAGGCACCAGTGAGCCGGTGGTAATGACATCAGTGGAATTGTCATTCCAATAACTGTAGGTTAATTCAAATTTTTTCTGGTAAGAACCGGAGTTGATTGAAACAGATTCCAATGTTTTTGGTTCTTCAAATGTTGAGAGAGCACCTGGGAAAATTACCAGGTCTTGTCGAACTGCACCCGCAGTAAATGTTACC
This sequence comes from Saprospiraceae bacterium, assembly GCA_044350415.1. Lineage (GTDB taxonomy): Bacteria > Bacteroidota > Bacteroidia > Chitinophagales > Saprospiraceae > M3007. The sequence continues at coordinate 2,189 of JBILHQ010000208.1, forward strand.
GACTCGGTAGTGCTGGTAATACTTGCAAGTCTTCGGCCTTTTACAAAGGTATTTTTTCGGACTAAACTGTTGTTTATTACTATGTTAGGTGCAGGCCCATCACATCCAATGGTCGATGGATGGTAATCTGTCTGAGAACCCTCATCGACATAATTGAGATTGATTTGGTAGTTTCCATCGGCAGATTCTACTCTGTTAAGGTACCAGCCACTTGCATATTCCGGCATTTCACCTCCCACTCCAGAACTTAACTCAATGTCCGTTTTCCCGATACCCGTATCTTTAAAATGGTATTTGGTGCCATCAGGAGTAGTGATAATAAAACCCATTAAATAAGGCTCGGAAGCGGAAAATTGTGGTGTAATTTTTATTTGTTGAATGGGTACGAGGACTACGGTGCCGTCTTTTTTTAAATAAAACTTCCCACTGCCTCCGGGGAAATTGAATGAAAAAATATCGGGCTCACTATCTTTGTTGCCAAAAACATGTGAATAAAAAGCGCAATAATCGTTTGTCCAGGAACCCGTACCAGTGGGTAATGGTTGCGCTGGGATAGCGGCACTGTTCAACCAACCATTTGTACCATCTTCATCTCTGTAAGACTGCATGGTACGACTGATCATGCCACCAGCGTTGAGCGTCCAGTTCAAGCCCACCCAACTGGGTGTCTCGGCTACTTTTAGTCCAGAAGCGTGGTAACTAAGTGATACCGGCAAACTCAATGGGCCATCACTCAATGTATAGAAAGGTATGCCGACATTGGGAACGCCTGTGTAGTAACCAACGGGTATATCGCCATATTTACCTAAGCTGGCTGCCTGTGGCGACGGCATTGTTACGTTTTTAAGGTAGGCGTTGTTCGGCTGCGCGGAGATGAATATCGTAAGGAGAAGGAAAGAGAATAGGAGTGATATTTGATTCATGAAAAATTGTTTTAAAGGAGGATGGTGTAAATGTTCTGCGCTGATTTGACTACTGCGGCAGAATAGGGTAAGAATTATCAGGGTTTTTCGATATAAACCTTGCGGGAGATAACCGCCCCGCTTTCAAATACAGCCTGAATATAATATTCTCCGGCTGGCCACGAAGAACAATCGGCACGGAATAATTGTGCCTCTCTGCCGGTATTGCATTCAGAAAACCAGATTCTTTCACCCAATGTATTCGATGCCGAAAATTGCACTTTCCCTCCATTCGCAGCAAAGATTTCCAGGTTAAGGATACTGATAGCAGGATTGGGGAATAACCGGAATGCAGGAGAAAGTGATTTATTACCGTTATTCCGGTCTTCCAGGGCTTGAAAACCATCACCACTGCACTGCACCGAACCTGTAGGGAGGTGCGAGCGCCAGCCATCAGCAGAAAGTACTGCTTTCATCCTACTTTTCTGTCCGGGGGTGAACATGGTCAGGGCGATATCATCGGTATTGTCCATAAAATTGATCACCATTTCAATCTGGAGGGTGGAATCGCAAAGACTGAGGTGGTGGTAATTGGTACCAATGCCGTAATTGGGTTCATTATGAATGGGCGTATCCGACACATGATCATCGGCGCATGGATTGATTTCATTCCACAATTCATAAAGGCCGAGGTAAGTACCTGTTAAATGGGTCAGGGTTTTGCTGCTGTTGTACCATGTACTGATGTCTCCCATACCAGTACCGAAATACCGCGTATCAATAACAATACCATCGGTTGCAACAGGGCCACCGGGCAGTTGGGCATATCCAGCTTTACCATCCTGGTTGAGCATACCCACCCAAACATTCATATACAGACCTGGTTCCCAGGCATTTGCGCCACCTGATTCCACTGATTTGATAGCGTCGTCATTCGCCCATTCAGTGACGGACGTTTCGATATACTCAATAGGTTTAGCCGTATTACCACCTGCATCATAATTGGGCAGGCAGAAAAAAATCTCAGGATCGACGGCAGTATTGGCCATATCCTGAATTTTATCGAAGGTATATGTCTCCACGGGAGGCGTGTACTTTTCAAAATCGCGGTTCAATGCATCTATCTGCGCCTGAATCTGCGCTTCATCAGGGTAAGGTTGGCCAGGTGCATAGAGGATATGAAAAACCACAGGGATGGTGTCTTTGCGACCATCGCCGGCATTACCATAACCTTTAATTAAACTTTCTATGGACTGGAGATTGGGCGCAAATTCCGGGTGGTGGGCTAACAAGGACTGGTGCACTTTTTGGGTGGCATAGTTCCGGTAGGGTCGGGAATCCTGTGCATAAGAGGAGAAAAAGCAGGCTAGGCTTCCGATAAGGAATAAAATAAATTTTGATTTCGTGCGGAGGTGTTGTTTTGAAAAAAGTAGATTGGTAAAAACGGCAACATGCAGGAGTAAACCGGTTTTCTGTTGCAAAAGTGCGTTGAGGTATCGCGGCTGCCCAAATTTTATGAGTAATAATATATTCGTTTTAAGTAATAATTTATTCGTTTGATTTAATCACTACAAAAGACCTGCTGCGGAGGGAGATAAACAGAAATTTTTATCAAAAAAAGAAGAAAGGAGGCAGGTGGACTTACACGACCGTTGCTCAGATGTCACGACGGTTAGTTTGTTACTACACATCCGTAACATTTAACAGTTGATTTATAAAAAAATATTTCAACTTTGTTCCAAAGCAAAAGCAAGCATGTATTTCAATATTCGCTTGTTTTTACAGCATGATCCATATTACAATGAAAATTCTACACATGAAAATCGGTTCTAAAATTCGTAAAATTCGTAAACTACTGGAACTCTCTCAGGATGCAGTTATCAAAAATTGTAAACTGAAAATTTCGCAAACAACTTTGAGTAAAATTGAAAATGATACTATTCCAATTAACAGTTCTTCTGAGCGGTGTTTGGATATTGCAAATGCAATGGGTGTTTCTCTGGAAATGATAGAAAACTTTGAGGGTAGTCTGATATATTCAAAAAAAAGGATATCATCCTCTTGGCCTCCTACTGTTACTGGCCCTGAACAAATGGAAGTTATGTGGCAATCTATCAACAGCCTTCACGAGATTCAAAAAAAACAACAGGAAATGATTGACCGTATTCTGAGAGCTTCAGCTGTATTGATTCAGTAATAATGGTACTAACAGGTTGACTGTCTGAGCACAGTTCACTTCACCCACACGTGCGGGTCCCATGTCCGTCCGGCACAATTACAAGTAACATAACGCAATTGTGTACTCTAAAGGAATGATCAAACCCAAGGTCTTTTTGTTTCTCAGTACTGGGGTATGTATTACTTTCAGGATCACTCTCAGTATCGATGGTTACATAATGTAAAAAGCGTTCTTTGACTGTGTGTTGGAATGTAGATTTTGACATGATACAGGGTATTTAAAAAATAGTTGAAAGCAATGCCACAATCATCAAACATTCTTTTTTAAACTTTATTTCACGCAAGCCAAAACAAAAAGCCACTTGGAGCTTCGTGCTGCAAAGTGATGCTTAAAAAAATCAATCCTCCTCAATCCTCCTTGCGGCTATTCCAAGTAAGGCTGAGGCAATAAAATTTAAAGAAACAAGTCCAACCGTTACTACAGATACTTCTTCTTTGGTAATAGTCGGGAAATATGTTGCAATCACCCAAATAATATACATTGAGAACAAGCAACCTGTAATACCAATGAGAAAGCGAAAAAAACTAAGCCTGTTTAAAGCCACTATTATCAGATTTCCCGATAAAAAAAATGTTACGCAGTACAGGATTACTCCTGTGGAAAACACGTTCCAGGCAGTCGCCAGAGTAGTTTGACAAAGTTCTAAAAAATTTTGAAAATTCATCTTTCAAAGAAATTTAAGTGAAGAATGCCTAAACTTCAACTGAATTAAACACTAGGCACTCTTCACTTCTCTTCCTTAATTAAAGCACACATTGATTAAAAAATTAATACATACGTAATATCCCAATAGCTTGGACGGATTAAGGAAAGTAAAATAGAAGTATGTCATATACAAAGAATCCATACATGCCAAACGTCCGCAGAGATGCTGCGGATATGGTAAGAAAAGGTTTTAGTAAAGAAGAAGTAGGTCGAAGGTTTGGAGTGGGTTCAAGTACGATATGTAAATGGGTAAAGAAAGCAAAAGTGCTTGGGTATCGTGCGATACCAACACGGTCTTCAAGACCTAAGCACCATCCAAAACAATTAGATGAAAAGATAGTAAGAAGAATTGTGGCTCTCCGCTTAAAAACCAAAAGAACTAGTGAAGTGGTTCATCAACATTTGTTAAATGAAGGAATTAAAGTATCGCTTAACTCAGTCAGAAGAACCATCGACCGTCATGGCTTAATGAAAAAGAGAAGTGGGTGGAAAAGGTATCACCCACCATTAGATCGTCCATACCCCTTAAAAGCTGGTGATTTGGTGGAAATTGATACCATTCACCGCATGATTGATGAGAAGAAGAGATTGTATGTATTTGTGCTCATAGATGTATATTCCAGATGGGTGTACGCCAAAGCGTATGAAAAGATGAGTAGCAACCAGACAATCAGATTTGTGAATGAAGCGCAGAGAAAATCAGTGTTCCGTTTCCAGATGTTACAGAGTGACCATGGACCAGAATTTTCCCAAATATTTACCTCGAGGATACACAAGGACCACAGGTATACCAGAATTGGTAAACCAAACGACAATGCGCATATTGAAAGAGTGAACCGAACGATACAAGAAGAATGCCTAGACAAATTTCCCAACGATGTGAAAATGATTAATTGCGAACTTAAAAAATATCTGAGATACTACAATTACGAACGACTTCATTTGAGTTTAAATTTAAAAACGCCAAATCAATTTATTAGCAATTCCGTCCAAGCTATTGGTTAGAATACGTACATCGGACAACCAGTTCAACATTGAAATGAAAAATCCGTGGCTGAATTAAATTTTAATCAACTAAATGAACTATCATTCGTTGCATTTTTGTATCTTTGTTGGAAAGATATAAACCATGAATAAACGAGTAGGAATCTGGATCAGGGTCTCTACAGAAGACCAGGCCCAAGGCGACAGCCCAAAGCACCACGAACACCGCGCCAAGGCTTATGCCGATGTTAAAGGATGGGTAGTTGTCGAGGAATATCACCTTGAGGCTGTCAGCGGTAAATCAGTAATCAATCACCCTGAAGCCATAAGGATGATTGAAGATATTCGAAGAGGTCACATTACTGGCCTGATCTTTTCAAAACTAGCCAGGCTTGCACGAAACACTCGTGAACTCTTAGAATTTGCTGATATCTTCCAGCACTACAATGCTGATCTAACATCCCTTGATGAAAGCATTGATACCTCATCCCCTGCTGGACGGTTCTTCTATACTCTCATAGCTGGGATGGCAGAATGGGAAAGAGCCGAGATCGGTTCTCGTGTAAAAGCCTCGGTAGGAGTTAGAGCAAAACTTGGAAAATCTCTAGGTGGTGAAGCTCCTTATGGCTACAAATGGGACAATAAAGAATTGGTGCTTAATACTGACGAAGCTCCCATCAGGAAGTTGGTACATGAACTTTTTGTTGAGCAGAAAAGGAAGCGAACCGTTGCTGAACTTTTGAACAAACAAGGATATCGAACAAGACGAGGCGACAAATTCTCCGACACTTCGATTGATCGAATGCTTCGTGATCCAATCGCAAAAGGAATGCGGCGAGTAAATTATACTGAAAGTTTAGGCGATGGAAAACATTGGAAAATGAAACCAAGTGAAGAATGGTTTTTCATCGAATCACCGAGAATAATTTCAGACGAACTTTGGGAAAGTTGCAACAGAATTCTCGATGACATGTCCAAAAGCAAAGACAAGGTAAGACGAAAAGGAGTTCATCTTTTCAGTGGAATTCTTCGATGCGAATGTGGAAGCAAAATGTACATGCGAACCCTTTCACCAAAATATGTTTGCCCGACCTGCAAAAACAAAGCAGATCCTAATGACTTGGAAGAAATCTTTCATGGTCAGTTGGAGATCTTCCTATTCTCAGATACTGAAATCCAAAACCACCTGGATCAGGAAAAAGAAATGGTAAACGAGAAAGAAATACTTCTCGAAACACGCAAAAAGGAATTGCAACAGATCAAGCAAAAAGTGGCTAATATCCTCGAACTGTACCATGATGGAGAACTCTCAAAAGAAGCATTTAGAGAGCACCACGCACCGGTGTATGAGAAGCAGACGCAAGTAGAACAAGTAATCATGGAGTTGCAAGGGCAAGTAGATGCATTCAAGATGCAGTCGTTAGACAACGACCAAATACTGTATGATGCAAGGAACCTTCACAAGCAATGGCACACGTTTACCAAAGAGGAAAAGAAAACGATCATCGAAACAATTACGACGTCCATTACTATCGGCAAAACAGATATTGTGATCGCCCTCTCATATATCCCGACCCTGGTCACTGAAAGTGGTGGCGGGGCTGCCAAAACTGTAAATTGTAGTATCCAAAATCCTTCTACCTTAATAAACACTATAACTATGCAACGAACCCTCACGCTTGCGATGCTGAAATATTTCCCAACCTTACTTTTTGCTTTTGTTATTCTTTTTTCCCAGCCTTTAACGGCACAAATCACCACCAACCCCGGTGATTTAAAAACGGCCTTAAAATGGCGCTGTATCGGTCCGCACCGCGGCGGACGAACGGTGGGTGCGGTAGGTGTGCCACAACAACCCAATACTTTTTATATCGGGGTCAATAACGGTGGCGTGTGGAAAACCATCGACGCCGGCCGTACCTGGCAACCCATTTTCGACGAGCAGCCTACTGGTTCTGTCGGTGATGTAGCAGTAGCACCTTCCGACCCGAATGTGCTGTATGTGGCCACTGGAGAAGGGATACAACGTCCCGATCTCTCGGTGGGCGACGGCATTTATAAAAGTACAGATGCCGGTAAAACATGGGAACACCTCGGCCTCCGCGACGGACTCCAGATTGGCGGACTCGCTATTGATCCCACCAATCCCAACCGGGTATTTGCGGCGGTACTCGGGCATCCTTATGGCCCCAATCCCGAACGCGGCGTGTACCGCAGTCTCGACGGTGGCAAAACCTGGACCAATGTATTGTTCAAGGACGAGAATACGGGTGCTATTCAGGTGACGATTGATCCTAAAAATCCCAACATCGTATATGCCGATCTGTTCGCTACCCGGCTGGCACCCTGGGAAAACGGCCGTTGGTACGGCCCGAACAGCGGTCTTTTCAAATCGGAAGATGGCGGTACCACCTGGCATCCACTCACCAAGGGCCTCCCGACGCCCGCGCAAGGGCTGGGGCGTATTGGTTTTTGCGTTTGTCCAAGTCTGCCTTCGCGCCTGTACGCCACCGTAGATGCGGGCGATTTTGGTGGCATTTATCGCTCTGATGATAGTGGCGAAAGTTGGAAGAAAACGGCCTCCGACGAGCGGTATTGGGACCGGGGCGATGATTTTGGTGAAATCAGGGCTGATCCTAAAAATCCTGATATTGTTTACTCCGCCAATGTGGTTACCTGGAAAAGTACCGATGGCGGGCATGGCTGGTCGGCCTTTCGCGGTGCCCCAGGCGGCGATGATTACCACCGCATCTGGATCAATCCCGACAATACAGATATCATGCTGCTTGCCAGCGACCAGGGGGCTATTGTTTCCCTGAATGGCGGACAATCTTTCAGCAGTTGGTACAACCAGGCCACTGCCCAGTTTTACCACGTGAGTACCGATAATAGTTTCCCGTACAATGTTTACGGCGGTCAACAGGAAAGTGGTTCGGTGGGCATTTCCAGTCGGGGCAATGATGGCGGTATTACCTTCCGCGAATGGCATTCCGTCGGTGTGGAGGAATATGGTTATGTGGCCGCCGATCCACTCGACCCCAATATTATTTATGGCGGAAAAATAACGCGGTACGATAAACGCACGGGCCAGACCCAGAATATTGCCCCGGAAGCTGTGCGTACCGGCGAATACCGGTTTATCCGCACCGCGCCGGTTTTGTTTTCGCCTATTGACCCCAAGACGCTGTATTTCGCGGGTAATGTGGTGTTTAAAACTACAACAGGTGGAAAATCCTGGGACGTGATCAGTCCCGACCTCACCCGGGAAACGTACGCGCCGTTGCCGAAAAATATCGGGGTGTTTGCCACCAAAGACATGGAAAAAATGCCGCGCAGGGGCGTCATATACACCCTCGCGCCATCTTCCATCGATATCCAGACCATCTGGGCGGGCACCGATGATGGTTTGCTCCATGTCACCCGCGACGGCGGCAAAAACTGGACGAATGTAACCCCGCCATCGGTGAGTCCGTGGAGCAAAGTGTCGCTTATGGAAGCCAGTCACTTCGACGTCAATACCTGTTATGCCGCTATTAATTCTATCCGGCTCGACGATCT
>JBILHQ010000378.1:0-3454 GCA_044350415.1 Saprospiraceae bacterium
ATGTTGTTTTTAAGGAAGGAGAGTTTCCACGCTGGTTATATTTCGTGGAAAAAGGAATGGTGAAAATTTATAAAACCACAGATGATGGTCGTGAATTCATCGTTAAAATGGTTCATCCAGGCGAATTTTTAGGCTTCTTAGCCATGTTTCAGGAAGATGCTTACCCTGAAAGTGCCGCAGCGGTGGAAGATTGCTCTATCAAACTCATTCCAAAATCTGACTTTTCAGCCCTTGTATTTGGCAACCGCGATGTGAATATCCGCTTTATTAAAATGCTGGCTAACCATATTGCTGAACGCGAACAACAACTGATCGAACTCGCGTACCATTCTGTGCGCCGGCGGGTGGCATCCTGCCTCATCCAGGTTTACGACCAAACCAAAGCGCCGCTCCACCTGCTCCGCGAAGACCTCGCTTCTCTTGCCGGAACAGCCAAAGAAACCCTCATCCGGACCCTCACCGATTTTAAAAATGAAGGGTTAATTGAAATTCATGACGGGGTGATTACGCTGGTGAAAGAGGAACGGCTGCGGAAAATGCCGAATTGAACGGTAAGTAGTACCCTGCTATACTGCTGGTATCCTGTAAAGATATTTTGGACAGCAAATCAGCCTTTTAGATTTTGTTGGAATCAAATATGAATTAGAGGATATTTTAGGTGAAAAGGTTGATTTGGTTGAATATCAGGCTATTAAACTACGATTGAAAAAGCGTATTCCGTCAGAAGAGATTCGGATTTATGGATAAAGGGGAATACTTATTAATCTTATTGACAGCCTTACGTTAAACTAATGGTCTCGCACCTTTCCGCAATAAACCTGATCCCACCCACCATCCGCCCATCCAAATAAATCCATCATTGATCGAATAATCAGGCCATTCCGGAACCAGGTTTGTTGTTTTACACGTTGTAACTACGAAACATGCAAGCCACCCGTACCATATTAGATCGTCTTTATGAATTTCTGTCAAGGCGTATTGTTTACCATACGCTTTTTTGGGTGGTGGTATTCGTGTGTTTGGTGGTATTGGACTATCGCCAGAACGGCGACTTTACACTGGCAGTTTCTAATGAGTTGATTACCCTGAGCTGCTATATGCTGCTGGTGTATGTGAACCTGGAATACCTCATTCCCCGGTTGATGGCGCAAAGTGTGCCATCTTACTTAGTAATGATGGTGCTGATGTGTGTGGTTATCACACCGATTCAAGTGCTGACCTTGTATTTGAAATTTTCCGGTAAATTTGATTTCCAACAGGCATTGATCGAACAACAGGGCAACCTATTGTTGGGGAATATCATGATGACTTTAGTGTCGACCGTTCTGCGGGTAATCATGGACTGGTGGCGGTACCAGCAGGAAAAACAGGAATTGATCACCCGGACAATGCAAAGCGAGTTGCGTTTTTTAAGAAGCCAGATCAATCCCCATTTCTTGTTCAATACGCTCAATAATTTATATGCATTAACACTTAAAAAAAGTGATTTAGCACCGGAAATCGTATTGAAACTCTCCGAAATTATGCGCTACATGTTGTATGAGTGCAACGAAAAACAGGTTTTGTTGAGTAAGGAAATTCAGTATTTACATAATTACCTCGATCTTGAACGACTGCGCCAACCCAAAGACGCAGATATTACGTTTGAAACGAACGGCAGGATCAGCGACCAGATGGTGGCACCGCTCTTGTTTGTACCCTTCGTGGAAAACAGTTTTAAACACGGATTGAATCACCAGATCAATGGCGGCGGTTTTGTGCGGATTCGACTTGATGCTACCAGCGAAGACCTGCTTTTTGAAATAGAAAACTCCAAAACAGAGCACTTGCCCCGCCAATCCCATCCCCGCAGCGGGGGAATAGGTTTAGTCAATGTGCGCCAACGCCTCCAACTCCTTTACCCCAATGCCCACGAAATAACGGTGCACGACGAACCCGGAAAGTATGTGGTGAGTTTGTATCTAAAGTTAGTCGGTTAGTCCGTAGAGCGTTTCCCAAGCAGGGCGTTCATTTACTATAAACGGCGTGTTACAAGCTACTCTACTAACTAACCGACCAACCGACTAACTTTTTTCTACTTTTTTTTAAAAAAATGCCGATATTGGCGCATAATTTGTCCACAATTACCGGCAAATAAATAATTATGTTAAACGTACTTATTGTAGACGACGAGCCATTAGCACTTGACGTTCTGGAAACGTATATCGGGCAAATGCCTGAATTGCATTTAGTCAGGCGCTGTTCGAATGCACTCGAAGCAAATGAAGCCCTGAAATCGGAGAAGATCGACCTGATGTTCATCGATATTCAGATGCCACAACTCACCGGGATTGACTTTGTGCGGACGCTTATTGATCCGCCGATGGTTGTTTTTACCACTGCTTATCCCAATTATGCCATTCAGGGTTTTGACCTCAATGCCTTGGATTATCTCCTGAAACCTATTTCATTAGAACGGTTCATGAAAGCGGTTAACCGCGCCATAGAGCACCATGAAGCGACCAACCGCGACACAATACCGGTTGTGGGCAGCGAGGAATCCAGTTCTGAGTTTTTCTTTGTGAAGGCTGATAAGAAATTGGTGAAAGTCAATTTTGATGATATTATTTATATTGAAGGCTTAAAGGATTATGTCATTATCCGGTTGCAAAACTCCCGGGTGATTACCCTGCAGACTATGAAAAGCCTGGAAGATCGCCTTCCATCCAATAAGTTCCGGCGTATTCACCGCTCCTTTATTGTGGGTATGGACAAGATCCTGGCCATTGATGGCAGCCTGGTGGAAGTCATGGAAAAAGATAAACCTAAGTCACTGCCAATCGGTAAAAATTACCGCGATGATTTGTTGGAATTGATCGAGAAGAACAGGCTTTAAAGCAGGTCTGTGATTTTTTTAGAATAGCCAATCGGTTCATGATGATCTGATTGGCTATTTTTTTGGGTAAAAGGTACCCAAGGATAATAATTTTAGATAAATTTTGAGAAGAAAAAATACAGACGGGAAACCCTGATTACACAATTAACGTGAACTCGGAGATGATATATTTGATATTCAACGTATTATATGCAAAAAATAACTATTTTTTACATTTTCGGTAGCGGAATATCGATATTCCGCTACCGAAAAAGGGAACACATGTTTACTCAATAACAAATAAATATTTTCAAGCTCACGTAATGATCTCCTGACTCACATTAACTGATAATTGGTCCACTTTACGAACTGATAACTAATCAACTGATAACCCACATTATCGCCCAATCACCAGCTGCAAACTTTTTACACTATTTTCTGAAAACAAGCGAACGGTGTAAACGCCGGCAGTGAGGTCTTTGACGGGCAATGGAATATTTTTTTCTGTTACCTGGTCAAATGCCTGCGTGGAAACAATCCGGCCATCTGCGCTGATTACCGATACATGCAACCATTGCGGGGCGGATAACGAAATGAACA
>JBILHQ010000209.1:0-10542 GCA_044350415.1 Saprospiraceae bacterium
CTTACGGAAGAGGACCTGAAAAGAGTCGTTGCATTTGCACTGAATTCAAGGGTGAAATACCTCAAAACCAGTACTGGTATGCATGGATTCCCGGTTACCACTGATCAGGTAAAACTGCTCCGTAAAATTGCCGACCCAGCCCTCAAAATAAAAGCATCCGGCGGAGTAAAAACCAAACAGCAAGCCATTGATCTGATCAAAGCCGGCGCTGACAGGATTGGAACGTCGGCGGCAATGGAAATCCTTAAAGGATAGTTATCTGTTCATCACTTGTCAGTCGAAGAGTAGACCGCCGGCAGGTAGTTTTGATCTGATGGATGATTCCCATCTAGTGCCGATAACGGATTAACGGATAACTGATTAACTCATAACATCATGCGCATCCACACACTGCTCTTTTTGCTCTTTTTAACAGCATCAGTTGCTGCACAGGAAATTCAGGTAAATGAAGAACCGCGTGTAAGCGAGCTGATGCGCGCATGGGTAGCAGACAACCACAAAAATGCCCGTATAGAAGGATGGCGCGTGCAGATTCTTTCCACCACCGACCGCCAGCAGGCAGATGCCACAAAATTGAAATTTCAGGCCGACTTTCCGGGTGTATTTGCCGACTGGGTCCATGAAAAGCCCTATTATAAACTTCGGGTTGGCGCTTGCCGCAACCGTATGGAAGCCATGGCTTTACTGAATGACCTGAAAGACGATTACCCAGGTGCATACCTTGCTAAAGATATCAATATTCACCCGCGCGATTTTTTAACCCGGCAATGAGCCCTAGCAGCAACAATACCACTTCTATTAATATCCGGGATATCGACCGGCAAACACTGACCTTGTTTATTACACTGGTGTCGTGTGGTTGGCTGATGATATATGCTGTTAACAGGGATACAGAAGTACCATATTCTTTTCTTTCCCTCAGTACCAACCAGGGCAAACAAACCTTTTTCATCGTGATATGCATGGCGCTCCTGTTTCTTATCATGATGATCGACTGGATGCTGTGGCGCACTTTTGCTTTTTTCCTGTATCTGGGATCACTTGTGCTGATGATCGGCACTATTTTTCTGGGAAGAGAAATAAACGGCGCATACGCCTGGTACCAGTTCGGCGGGTTTTCATTTCAGCCCGGAGAAATTGCCAAATTCGGCACCTGCTTAGCCATGGCTGCGTACTTAAGCAGTACCGGCATCAATATGCGCACCTGGAAAAGCCGTTTGACAGCAATCGGAATCTTTTTTGTGCCCATTTTGATCATATTATTGCAAAAAGATACTGGCTCAGCATTGGTATTCTTTTCCTTTATGCTGGTACTTTACCGCGAAGGATTGGCACCAACCTGGTATGTTTTAGGATTTGGCACAGCAATGACTGTTATTCTTGGCCTTATTTTCCAACCACCCTATGTTGTTGCGCATATTTTCATGATAGTGAATGCGCTGTTGATCGCCCGCTTTAAGGAACGAACCAATATCTGGTGGGGAATCTGGGCGATATTAATACCACTCACTTGGTATTGGCAAGCAGTGCTCTCGTGGCTATTGTCGCAATCGGGCAACGCGGTGGCGCTTCCTGCGGATGCAGATATGTGGGTAATAGCGCCACACTTACTGCTTTTTGCAGCAGTCTTTTTGCCGAATTATATCAAGAAGAATAATCTTGTCCAACGGCAACTCCAGTTTTGGCTGTTGCTAACGGCTTTGGCGTCTACGCTGGTTTTTATTGCCAATTTTGCCTGTTATACTTTACTTGCTGCGCACCAGCAAATCCGAATAAAAATTTGGTTGCGGCCCTGGGAAATCACTGATACCCGTGGCGCGGCATACAACCTGCTGCACTCCAAGATGGCCATCGGTTCGGGCGGATTTGCGGGAAAAGGACTGTTTGAAGGAACGATGACCAAACTCAAATTTGTTCCCGAACAAAGTACCGATTTTATTTTCTGCACCGTCGGTGAAGAACATGGTTTTGCGGGCGCATCTGCCGTCATTATTCTTTTCGCATGGCTATTAGTTCGCCTTACCGTGCTGGCTGAACGGCAGCGCAACAGTTTTTCAAGATCGTATATTTACGGTGTCACTGGCGTACTTTTTGTCCACTTCATTGTAAATATTGGCATGACAATGGGCTTGTTTCCAATTATTGGTATTCCTTTGCCTTTTATCAGTTACGGAGGATCATCATTGATTGGGTTTACCCTGATGTTGGGGCTCGTGCTGAAACTGGATTTGCACCGCTTTCAATCTTAATACCTGCTTTCTATCACTTTTTCCATAATCACTTTATTGCCTCCTTAAAATGTTATACCGACTTTTTAAAGCTGCCCGCACAGAAGAAGAGTTTAATAAGCTCATAGAACTGACATTTACAGATAGCGAGCGTGCCAAAATGCTCGAACGGTGGCGCATTTTTGATGCCTGTGACCGTGGTTTGTCACAGCGGGAAGTGTCCCGGGAAGTACCTTGCAGTATCGTAACAGCCACCCGGGGAGCCAAAAATTTTCGGGAAAATAAAGAATCAATTCACCGTTTTTTACCTGCTTTCCGCGAAGAAGAGTAGTATTGAAAAAATGTTTCGATCAGTCTAAAATATTTTTACTAAATTTGTAAAAATATTTTTTGCCAATGCTTTCTCATACCGAAGAGAATTACCTCAAATCTATATTTAAAATTGCCGAACGGGAGGGTACTGCAGTAAGTACCAATGCCGTGGCCGCTGCGATGCAAACCACACCTGCATCGGTCACCGATATGCTGAAGCGCCTCTCGGAAAAACAGTTGTTAATTTACGAAAAATACCGTGGCGTCCAGTTAACCGCCGAAGGCGAACGCCTCTCTACCGCTCTCATCCGAAAACACCGCCTCTGGGAAGTTTTTTTAACCGAAAAACTAGGTTACTCCTGGGACGAGGTCCACGACATAGCCGAACAATTAGAACATGTTCAAAGTGATAATCTCATCGCCCGGTTAGACGACTATCTGGGTCACCCCCGGTATGATCCACACGGCGATCCTATCCCCGATGCAGATGGTCACTGGACTTTCCGGCAGCAGGTATTAGTCGCAACACTCCATGAAGGACAAAGTGGCATTGTCACCGGAGTGGACGATCATACACCGGCATTTTTACAATATCTCCAACAAATTGGCCTTATTCTCGGGACTAAATTGCATTTGATGGAGCGAATCAGTTACGACCAGTCCCTAAAAATTATGGTAAATGATACCCTCGAAATGATGATCAGTGAAAAAGTATCCAGGCACCTTTTTGTTAAAAAAACTGAAAATGGGTAAACAAAAAAAATACGGACATACAGACCATGAGACTCGTTCTCTTTCGGAAGTGCATGAAACGGTCGAAACCAATGTTAAAGGCGGATTCTGGCGCAAATTGATGGCATTCCTCGGCCCGGCTTATTTGGTGAGTGTAGGCTATATGGACCCGGGCAACTGGGCCACCGATCTGGCAGGTGGAAGCCGGTATGGCTATTCCCTTCTTTGGGTACTGGTCATGAGCAACCTGATTGCCTTACTGTTGCAAAGTATGAGCGCGCGACTGGGAATCGTCACCCGCCGCGATCTGGCACAGGCCTCCCGCGATTTGTACCACCCGTTCGTGAATATCTTTAATTATATTATGGCAGAGATTGCCATCGCCGCCTGCGATTTGGCGGAGGTGGTCGGTATGGCCATCGGTCTGCAATTGCTTTTTGGCCTGCCTTTAGTATGGGGCGTGACCATTAGTGTCCTCGATACCTTTTTGCTGATGCTGCTTTTGGGATGGGGTATCCGGAAAATGGAGGCATTTATTCTGGGATTGATTGTAGTGATAGGCAGCGCTTTTGCCATACAAATGTTTTTGGCCCAACCCAGTGTTGCGGGAATGGCCATCGGTCTCATCCCGTCTATTCCGGATGATGGTGCATTGTTTATTGCCATTGGTATTATCGGCGCGACGGTGATGCCCCACAATCTCTACCTGCATTCCGCATTAGTACAAACCCGCAAGGTGGATCGGTCCAGTACAGGATTGCGCCGGGCGATCAGGTTCAATATCATTGATTCGGCCATTGCGCTCAACCTGGCGTTGTTTGTGAATGCCGCCATTTTGATTCTTGCGGCTGCGGTTTTTTACAAAAACGGTTATACCGGCGTTTCTGAAATTCAGGATGCGCACCATTTATTAGAACCATTATTAGGAAAAAGTTACGCACCGGCATTATTTGCTATTGCGCTTATTGCAGCGGGCCAAAGCAGCACCATTACTGGAACATTGGCAGGCCAAATTGTGATGGAAGGTTATCTTCGGCTGCGTATTGCGCCCTGGTTGCGCCGTATCATTACCCGATTGTTGGCTGTTATTCCGGCCTTACTGGTGATTACCCTGCTCGGGGAGTCCGCTACCGGAAACATGCTGATTCTCAGTCAGGTAGTGCTGAGCATGCAGTTAGGATTTGCGGTGATTCCATTACTTCATTATGTCAGCAGCAAGTCGCGCATGGGAGAATTTGCGATTGGCTTCTGGGCAAAACTGGCGGGATGGACATCCGCAGCCTTGATTATTTCGCTCAACATTCGACTGGTTTATCAGCAGGTGGCGGTATGGCAGGAAACTGCCGGTGAATATGGTTGGATTATCCGGTTTATTGTCGTTCCAGTCCTGCTTTTTGCTGCCGGAATGTTGGGCTATATTATTCTCAAACCAATTCTTTGGCGGGAGCCTATCCGAATGCCACTTGCGCCACATGGCATTTTTACTGGATTGGCAGAAGGTCCTCTTCCTGCATACAACGAAATAGCGGTGGCGCTGGATTTTACCGTAACAGATAAAAAAACCTTGTTGCATGCGATGCACATCGGCGGAAAAGATGCCCAATATTTTCTTTTCCATGCTGTCGAAAGTGTGGGTGCGGTAGTCATGGGTGCCGATATTCGCGATGCGGAAACGGCAACCGACAAGGACACCCTGGCGCAATATGTAAAGGCCATGAGCGACCTCGGCTATCGGGCAGAAGCCATCATTGGTTACGGCTCGCCCCGAAAAGCCATTCCGCGGCTGGTGGAAGAAAAAGGCGTGGATGTGCTGGTGATGGGTGCGCATGGACACCAGTTTTTAAAAGATTTGATTTATGGTGCTACGGTAGACGTGGTGCGGCATGCTGTGAAGATACCGGTGCTGGTGGTGCGGTAGAGGGTTATTCCAAGGAATTGTTTGGCATCCCGAAAAAGGAATTCGATTTGAAAACGGATGTCGTACCGCTCCAATATCCAGTCCCATGCCTTGTCTCCCTGCGTGCAGAAATACAATTTTCTACGCTGTAAACTTCCATCTGCTTTGAGATATTCGACGGCCACTAATCGAACAATTCCTTTTACCGCAGTACGACCTCTGCGTTTTTTACCGCTAACTTCCATTGGCGTCTAGTGAAGTGCCACACTGCTCTTCAAACAACTGATCACCACAATGCCTAGGCAAAATCCGGTGCTTAATTGCTCCTGTTTTAACCAGGAAATCTCGAGTTCCTGTCATAGCGTGTATGTATTTGAGTGTAGTAACCCAAACATACACGCTATTTTTTATTTTATCTTACTAAATCCGCCAAAGGCGGATTCTTTCACGAACCATTGTAACAGAGGCTAATGGCTAATTCAATGTTTGCAAAACATTTAAAAAATCGTTTACACCATTCATAGCGATGAATCATAATTTTCAAACGCTAAGATACGGAAATATTAAAAAAAAGCGCTTCCTCAAAAACAATCACATTAAAAATACGTTTCATCCTAATGAAGTCGCTTACCCGAACCACCGTGGTCGTTAATTTTGTTGCCCTGCTGGCCGTGTTGGTCATCAATTATCTATCCAACAGCCTCCCGCTCAATGGCAAAACGCCGGGCGAGTTGTCGGATTTATATCCCAACTATTTTGTTCCTGCCGGACTGACGTTCTCTATCTGGGGAATTATTTACACCTGGCTGATAGTGTGGACGGGATATCAGGTCGCGGCATTGTTCTCCAAATCGATGGCCCAAAAAATGGAGCCCATCATTGCCAAAAGCAATCCCTGGTTTCTTATTAGTTGCTTGTTGAATATCCTCTGGCTGTTTGCCTGGCATTGGCAAGTGCTTGGGTTGTCGGTTACAGTGATGATAGCGTTATTATTGACCCTGGTAAAATTAAATTTATCCATTCAGGACAGCACTTTACCCGTATCAAAATTAGAAAAAAACCTCGCCTGGATTCCATTTGGAATTTATCAGGGATGGATTACAGTTGCATTAATCGCTAATATTACAGCAACATTAGTGCAAGAGGGAATATTCACAGGAAGTTCGATGGAAGTACCGATTGCAGCGATGATGGTAGCCATTGGTGCATTATTGGCTATCGCGGTGCTTTTTCGCCAGAAAAATATCGGGCACGGGCTCGCAGTTTCCTGGGCTTTATTCGGTATTTATTGGAAACAACATATTCTACCGGGAAGCGATCACCAATTGATTACTTATACGGCATTGGCAGGTATGGCAGGCGTACTGGCAGTGACAGCCTTGAAGGGTATAGAAAATTACAGACAAGCGCCACAAGCATAAGAAAATTCACACCTTACATCCCATAGACCTCAATGAGGTCCGCAATGCTGCCGGACTTTGAAAATGTATTCCCTGCATTCCCATCGCTTGTGCACCCTCCACATTTATCACTACATCATCGATAAAAACAGCGTTTCCAGGCTCCACGCTATATCTTTCGAGCAGGATTTGGTAGATATCGCCAAACGGTTTCCGTGTCTTTTCTTGTCCGGATACCACAATCCCTTCAAACCATTGTAAAAAATGGTATCGATCCAATGCCACCGGAAAAGTTTCATGGCTCCAATTGGTCAGTGCCAACAACCGATACGTACCTGAACGGTGCAATTCCTCCAGCAGATTTACGGTATCCTGAATTGGTCCACCCAACATCTCTTCCCATCGACCGTAAAAAGCGCGAATTTCCATTTTCCATTCAGGATGTTCGCTTACCAACATTGCAGTAGCATCACCGATCAACCGGCCTGCATCCTGTTCAATATTCCAGTCATGTGTACAAATATGGTCGAGGAAATAACGACGTTTTTCCGCATCAGGAATCACCTGGCGGTAAACGTACTCAGGGTTCCAGTCAATAAGGACACCGCCAAGATCGAAGACTATAGTGTTAATTGCCATAATAAATTAGTCCCAAGTCCCCGGTCAGTCAGTCCCAAGTCCATAGAGTGTACCGCAAATATTCCGTTTTTTGCTTCCGGACGATATACGTGTGGAACGCTCTACGAACTTGGGACTAACTGACCTGGGACTTGGGACTAAACTGACTTGGGACTATAATCTTACTGTTTCCCCGCTACGCCATCCAACCGGATCATATCGTTCATGATCTGGAGCGTTTCGAAGAGTTGAATATCCTTTTTGCGTTCTTTCATCCAGTTGTCATTCCGGGCAATACGAGAAGTATCGCTCTGGATATAACTCACATCACTGGAGAGATTTTCGATAACAAAAGCATCAATAGGCTTGAACATGTCGTCGTACTTGTCGGCCTCCTCGTTCTGGCGTTTGCTGTATTGGCGGTATTTGTCCAACTGCAACAGATAAGTTGACTGGTCTTTCATTTTCCGGAACCGCATCGCATTATCATTCACTTTTTTAAATGTTTCATTGGCTGCAACACGTTTTTCACTGGCAGTGCGCAGTGCATTTACGTCGGGCAATTGATAAACAGCCTGGCCAAATTCCACAGGGTCAATCGTAGTGGAAGAAAGCGGATAATCGTTTTCGCTTTCGCCATTTTTCAGCAAATTATAGAAGTCAGGCAAGATAATATCGGGAGTAACGCCATCGAGCTGGGTCGTTTTGCCATTAATACGATAGAACTTCTGAACAGTAAGTTTCATCTCACCCAATGGCTTCAAAGCTTCCTGATTCGACATTTGATCAAGGTCGAGAAAACGTTGGACGCTGCCTTTCCCATACGTTCCGGAGGAACCTACGATCAAGGCACGTTTATAATCCTGCATGGCTGCTGCCAGAATCTCAGAAGCAGATGCACTGCCTTCATTGACCATCACGACAAACGGGCCATTCCACTCCACATCGCGATCAGTATCGCTCATGATTTCCGGCCGGCGATTGCGGCTTTTCACCTGAACGATTGGACCACTCTCAATAAACAGACCTGACATTTTGACGACATCGCGCAGCGAACCACCGCCATTATTGCGCAAGTCAAGAATAATACCTTTTACATTGTCTTTTTTGAGTTTGTCTACTTCCTTCTTCACATCATCGTGGCAGGAAGTAACACCTTGGGGGGTGAAGTCAGCATAAAACTTCGGCAAATAGATATAGCCGATTTTTTCTGTCTGATTATCATTGTGCAGGATAAGGGATTTGGCAAATCCTTCTTCCATGATCACCACATCGCGGGTGATGGTAATTTCTTTGGTACTGGCGTCGGGCTTCAGGATAGTTAATTTTACAATAGTTCCTTTTTTGCCACGAATTTTTGACACGACATCATCAATATCCCAGCCCATCACATCGACAGGTTCTTCATTGCCCTGACCTACTTTTACCACGACATCTTTCGCCTCCAGTTCACCCTGTTTCCAGGCTGGTCCACCCGCGACGATTTCAGTTACCGTCGTTTTTTCGCCGTCGCTTTGGAGGCGGGCACCGATGCCCTCCAATTTGCCGGACATCTGGATATCAAAACTTTCTTTCTCTTTAGGTGAAAAATAGCCGGTATGCGGGTCAAAAACAGTGGTGAGCGCATTTAGGTAAATTTCCATCCGGCGCGCGCGGTCCATTTTGAGCAAGCGCTTATACCATTTTTCATAGATGTCGAGCACTTTTTCGCGGGATTCCTTTTCGAGGGTATCAAAAGATTTTTTCTCGCCTTTGTAGTCTACCTTTTGCTGTTTTTCATCTTCAGAGACAGCACGAGTCAGCACTTCATATTTCAACATGAGTTCCCAGCGACGACGCAGATCAGTATCATTTTTAGCCCACTTGACTTTTTTGCCGTCCATTTCCACCGTTTCATTGGCCGAAAAGTCCTGCGGTTTCGCGAGGATTTCCTTATACCACCCCTGTGTTTTATTCAACGCGGCTTCCATTTTTTGGACAGAAATATCAAAAAATGTATAGGTACCTGCTAAAGCCTGGTCATCGAGTTGTTTTTCATACCCCTCCAATGCATTGATATCTTCCTGAGAGTAGAAGCGTTTTGCGCCATCCATATCCGTCAAATAAAGATTGTACCAGTCTTTAGATAAATCATCATCTACCGGCTTGGGGTCGAAATGCATTCGCTGAATACCATCGAGCAATGTACGCATGAGTTCCGCTTCTTTTTGCGGACTCGGATCGCCATTATTGAACAATGAGGTGGCACGGCCGCCAAACATAAATGCTGCGCCGGCAAGGCCGACGAAAGAGAATACTAAGAGTGATTTTGTAAATTTCATGTCCGGAAGTAGTTTGGACGGGTCAAATTTCCCTGAAAACAACATGCTTAACCAAGATTAGTTGTGAAAAGAATAACGAAGATACTATGAACTTAAATATCTTTTGATGAAACGCAAATGAGCATACAATATGTTGTACAATAGTCAGTTTTTCTACGAAAAATGACTTATTGCTTACGAAAGGCAACAAACTCGTGGTAGAGGCACTAGTGCCGTATCCTCCGAATAACCTGCTACCAAGGTATGATTGAAAGCGAACAGTGACACATTAGATGCTTTTGTAGAATGGGCAAAGAGCAGATAAAGAAGATATAGTAACGAGGAGTAATTATTTCCTCTTTCCTTAACTACCGAAATTTATTATTTTTCAGATCGAGGCCCAACTGCTTAAAATTAATTTGCCCATCATTTTTTTTTAAATATTCCAGGATCACCAGGCCTTTGGTAATCCTGAGATCCGTATTTTTTACAGTGCCGACGATATGCAATAAAGTGCGTTGTTTGCCGGGCGTAAGGCCATGAAATACT
Source organism: Saprospiraceae bacterium (assembly GCA_044350415.1). GTDB lineage: Bacteria > Bacteroidota > Bacteroidia > Chitinophagales > Saprospiraceae > M3007. The sequence goes on from JBILHQ010000209.1 coordinate 10,037, forward strand.
TCATCGCCTTCGGGATCCAAATCCAGGAGCACTTTGAACTCTTCGGGCATTGGAAGTCCATATTCACTTTCGTCTTTTCGGAGAGAGACCTCCACCCTGTTATCCAGTTTCAACTGCAGGGTATCGCGTATTTTTTTATTCACCAGAATAAAAAATTCATCAGCACCATTAGGCATTACAGCACACTGGAACTCCAGCCGGTCATTCAACCGACAAACGACCCTGCGGCTGCCATCACTCAGAAATGCCTGTGCAATAGCGGCAGGCACTTTGATGTGAAATGACCAAAGGCTGGTGTTGTAGTTGTCGAGCGTGGCAGTAAAAGTCACTTTTATCAGCGTTGTTGCGATGGGAGCCACCGAGCCAGTCCCACCACAATAACGCTACTGTACTCCTTTGAGATATTCCTCTACCAAACCTTTATAATAAGGCTTGAGCGCGGGAGATACTGTTCGGAATTGATCGGCTTCGGCGCGGCGTTTTTTCAGGTATTCCTCGAGTGCGGG
>JBILHQ010000210.1:0-10527 GCA_044350415.1 Saprospiraceae bacterium
ATATGCCCTGTACAACACACCGGTGCAGGTGGTTTCCACAATACCGGTACTTTTTTCTTATTGGGCCAAACCAGCAGATTGTCTGGAAGTGTCGATGTTTCTGAATGATCATTTGGCAGGAATTGTTGAGGATTATCCGGAGCATTACCTGGCATTAGCCACGATACCAATGCAGGATACTGACCTGGCGATCAAAGAATTGGAGCGGATACGGGATTTAGGATTTCCGGGGGTACAAATTGGCTCCAATGTCAATCAGTTGAACCTCGGAGAGCCTCAGTTTTTTCCTATTTATGAAGCCTGCGCAGATATGAATCTGGCGTTGTTTGTGCATCCATGGGAAATGATGGGGGAGGCAGAGATGCGGAAATACTGGTTGCCCTGGTTAGTAGGGATGCCGGCAGAAACAGCGCGGGCCGCTTGTTCACTCATTTTTGGTGGGGTATTAGAGCGATTGCCCCATTTACGGGTTTGTTTTGCACATGCCGGAGGATCATTGATTCCCACCATTGGCCGTATTGAGCACGGTTTTAATTGCCGGCCTGATTTGGTGGCGGTTGACAATCCAGTTTCTCCACGCAGCTACCTGGGCAAATTTTGGGTGGACTCTGCCACCCACGACCCAGCCCTGTTGAAGTATATTCTTGACGCTGTGGGCGAGGACAAAGTTTGTTTGGGAACAGACTATCCTTTTCCTTTAGGCGACCTGGAGATTGGGAAATTTATCAGTGAGATGGGCCTGTCAGAGGAGGTCTGCGAAAAAATATTCCATAAGAATACGTTGGCCTGGTTGTTGGGTTGAAGACAAAAAAACGGCGTCCTGGATTAGAGGACGCTAGAATAAACACAAATCTGTAGGTAAGTTGTTTTCGACTTGTATACTGTTTCTTAAAAAATTGTTTTCTACTAAGGAGGATTGTCTTCAAATAGGCTTTTTTGTTGCCAAAAGAACATGCAGTACACTACGAATTTTTCTTATTATTCTAAAAACACTCACAAAACGCTGGATTATTACTTGAAAAAAGAGGTTTAATTTTCATTTTCATCTAAAAATACCAGTAGTCGTTGTTTTACCCGTTCTATTTTTTTGGTCATTTCTCTAAAAAACCAATCTCTAACCCGATCTGATGCCTGGGTCACGAGGTTTGATTTGTTCATGACCTGTTTGAACCAGTCGTCGGTAAACTTACAAAACTTGTCGTCGGTGGTGCGCATAAAATCCGGACCGTTGTAAGTGAAATAGACAACAGGTCCAAGGTCGGAGTGCACCATGGCGATATTCGTGGTGTAAAAGATCTCATTGTGGTAGAGATCAAATTTTGCGGACCGTTCTGCGGGAGCGCTCCCCACTTCAAATTTCTTCCCCGACATTACCATTTCCCGCATGTGTGCTACCCATGCAGTGAGTTTGTCGCACATGGAAATGGCTTCATGGGGAACTTTGAATCCCTCTGAATAGAGTTGATATTCGATTTGTGCAAGCGTCATGTCTATTGAGCTGACACTGAGCAATTCTGTGGTTTGAATTTGGTTGTAATAGTTTTGTACGGTTTTGATCAACCGGCGGTCGGGCTCCGTAATAAGATCGAAAGAAAATGGCCGGTCGCGCAGGTATTCAAATTCCCAGGACGTTCTGCCCCAGATATAAAGTTTAAAACCGAGTAGTTCCGGGAAATAGGACAGTGCAATAACTGGTATTTCGGCTGATGCGCTATACATGTGCACATTTGGTAACCGATGAATCAGTTCAAAATCCCGGGTGAAATAAGTGAGGTATTCCTCAAAATTTTTCACTTTTTTCGTGATGGGTTTAAAACTGCACACGAGTTTACTGCTTTCCGAAAAAATGAGTCGGTCCAGTGACAGGTTAAAATGATATGCCAGGGTCGACATTTCCTGAGGCGTCAACAGCGTGTCGCCCCGAAGGCGGCGGTACACTGGATCTTTAGTGGAATTGAGAATCCGGCAAAGATCTTCGACTGCATCGGAGCGGCGTTCATACCGGGTAAGGATGGCTTCCAAGAGGCGTTCCTGAAGATTGGGCTGTTGCATGCTGTTATCTTAAAAACTTGAAACCCACTCCTTTATTTGTTCAAAAAAGAATAAAATCAGGGAAGGTTTAAATATCAGGGGAAACAAAAAACCGAAAATAGCACCGAAATAGTGCGCCAAATGGTCGATATTGTCACCACCGCGCTTTGAAGAATGGGCGCTATACCATAAATAAAGAACGGCAAAAATAAATCCGGGAATGGGGATTGGGATAAAAAACAGCCCAATGCCAATAGTAGGTTCAAATAAAATACAGGCGAATAATACCGCAGCAGTGGCACCTGATGCTCCGATACTCGCAAATCCGGGAGTGTCCTTATATCGAACAAAGGTGCCCGAGGATGCCGCAATTACACCCAACATATAAAACAGCGGAAATATAATATGAGCGGTGCCGGGGAAAATAAAATCAAAATACATCTCTAACCTCGGTCCAAAAAAGTACAAGGTTAACATGTTGAATATCAAGTGCGAATAATCACCATGTAAAAATCCACCTGATAACCAACGGTACCATTCGCCCCGCTTCGCCTCAGCGTAGGGCCAATGCTTCAGTTTTTCGAAGATGTCGTGGTTAGAAAACGCCGTCATCGATATGAGAACGGTAATGCCTATGATAATGTAGGTAATTGGTAAGTCCATATTTTGTGGTGTGTGCTCAAGTCACGGGGCAAACATACAAAACTAACAACTAATAACGGACAACAAATTATTCCTTTACAAAATCCAGGGATACAGAATTGATACAATACCGAAGGCCGGTAGGTTTAGGCCCATCGTCAAAAACATGTCCCAAATGGCCGCCGCAACGGGCGCATTCCACTTCTGTGCGGGTCATGCCATAGTTGTTGTCGCTATTTTCGGTGACATACATTTTATTGATAGACTGCCAAAAAGAAGGCCATCCTGTACCCGATTCGAACTTGGTGGACGATGCGAACAAAGGCAGGTGACAACCCCGGCAAATAAAGGTGCCTTTATCATGGTTGTTCACGAGATCGCCGGAAAAAGCGCGTTCGGTTCCTTCCGTACGCAATACATAGAATTCCATTTCCGAAAGGCTGGCTTTCCATTCACTGTCGGTTTTGGAAACTTTAACCAATTTGCCATAGGCATCAAGCACTGCCGGAACAATACTGTCAGTCGCTGTATTAGCGATAGTGGAGGCGCCGGTGGTGGAGGTGGCAGCAATGGGTGGTTGCGCTGAGGTGCAAGCCATCAGGGCAAAAGCAAAAATGAATAATCGCATAATGGTGGTTAAAAATTAGAATCTGAAAAAATCACTTGCGATTTTTGGCACGGGGTTGATTCCATTCTTCTTTCTCAGCAAAATTGACGATCTTTTTTATCATATTTACCAAAGACAAGAAAACTAAAAAACCAACACTGACCACACTATAAACCGCTTTGTAAGACTCTGCCTCGCCAATGGGGATACCAGAAATGAGCCAGGCTGCCATACCGTTTAATAACGCCAAACCAATATAACTGTATACAGAACTCCCCCAATATTGCATGGAACTGTCGGCGCGGAGACTGGAAACGCTATTAAGCATGGCAAAAACCAGTAATAGTCCAGTGGCAATCGTCCAGGGATACAAAGGATCCATTCCCATGATACCTACTTTATCCAGCATCACACCGCCAAGCATGAGCAATACAGAAAAGGCCAAAACCAGGGCGGCCTGGATTGGGGGAGAAAACTTGTGGTCAAGTATTGACATGGTTGATATATTGTTAACTATAAAATCATCACCCCTTTTCTGTCGAGAAAAGGAATGTCCGTGAAATTCATTTCATCGAGGCTGCCTGGAACAAAAATATACCTGCGATCATACAGGTAATTGTCATGTGAGAAACTCACCCAGAATTCATTAGCAAGAGAAAAAACATCGGTTTGGATAGGCTCTATTTTGATAATATCCAATGGCCCGATGACTTCCCAAAAATGCCTGAATGTGGCCGTTTTTCTGGATTCTCCATTGATCTCTCCATATCCACGGGATGAGACTACCACAGAACGAATGGGTTCTTCCTTCAAATTAATCAGGTAAACATCCCAGAACATGTCTTCGTCCTCTTCATGGGTACCCCGGGGAGCAACGGCAATAGCAATGTCCTCAACTTTGCGAATCTGAATATCTTTTTTCATAAACGGTTATTGAACAGTTGAACAGCGGCTTTGTTGCCGATATTTTTTTTGTTACGAGGCTTGTTGCGTTGGGAGCGTGTCTGACGCTCCCAACGCAACAGATTAATTTACAGGAAAGCTTTTAAAAAAAGGATTGTTTGTGCAATATCTGTGCTGATAATGCGGTCCTCCGCTAATGCAGGCACCACCTTTCGATATGCCTCGTATTCGCATTCGATAGCCTTTGAGGAGGCCAATGGCCTCCTGTACTCCAGTGCTTGCATGGCGCACATCCATTCGATGGCAAGCAGTCGCTCCAGATTGCCTGCCACCCTGTGCAGTTTGGTAGCAGCGTTAGCGGCCATACTGACGTGGTCTTCCTGGCCATTGCAACTCACGATACTGTCGACCGATGCCGGCATGCAAAGGGTTTTGTTTTGGCTGACAATGGAAGCCGCAGTGTATTGTGCAATCATTAATCCGGAATGTAAACCAGGATTGGATGTCAAAAAGGGAGGGAGCCCTCTTTGTCCTGAGATAAGCTGATAAACCCTGCGCTCTGATATGCTGCCCAGTTCCGACAATGCAATGGCCATAAAATCAAGGGCTAATGCAATGGGCTGTGCATGGAAATTGCCACCAGAAAGGATCAGGTCGTCTTCCGGAAAAATATTAGGGTTGTCGGTTACCGAATTAATTTCAGTAAGTAATACTTGCTCAACATAGGTTATTGCATCCATAGATGCCCCATGGACCTGAGGGACGCACCGGAAAGCATAAGGATCTTGTACACTTACTTTTTCGGATTGGCTAATAGCGCTGTTCTCTAATAAATGGCGCAAGGTCGCAGCCACTGCGACTTGTCCGGCATGTGGCCGGATCTGGTGAATATGTGCATCCAATGGCGATAACCGGCACGCAAAAGCATCGTAACCCACTGCTGCATTGAAGTGTGCAATGGCCGATAAACGCCGGGCCTCTAAGGCACACCATACACCATATGCTGTCGAAAACTGCGTGCCATTCAGCAGCGCAAGGGCTTCCTTGGCCTGAAAACGAAGCGGCTCCCAACCATTTAAATGCAGTACGATAGTGGCTTTTTGCCACCGGTTTTCGTACCATACATTGCCTTCGCCGATAAGTGGCAAACTCAGATGGGCCAAGGGAGCCAAATCGCCCGAAGCGCCAAGAGAGCCTAATTGAAATACTTCCGGCAATATATTGGCATTGTAAAAATCGGCCAGGCGTTGAACCACCTCGACGCGTACCCCAGAATTGCCGTACGACAAACTTTGTATTTTGAGGAGCAACATGATGCGCACGACTTCGGGTGGTACCAGATCACCGGTGCCAGCAGCATGCGAGACGACTAAGTTGTATTGCAGTTGTTCGATATCCTGTTTGGAAATCGACACATTGCATAAAGAGCCGAATCCGGTATTGATACCATAGTGCAGGTCATCACCCGACGCTATTTTTGACTCTAAATAATGGCGGCATTGTGTAATTTTGCTGTGCGCTTCTTCCGAAAGTACCAATTGGGCATTACTGGAAAGAATTGCGCGCACCTGATCGAGGGAAAGGTGGTTGGCACTGATATGATGGGTGGGCCGGTGTTCTTGTTGCATACGAATAAACTGAATTTCGCTGCAAAGAAACACAGAATTAGGTGGAGAAGGTTATTGGACGCATTTTCACCAACGTATTTTCTGAAAAGCACGTCTTCTTGGAAGATAATTAACAGTATTGGATAGATATGAACAAATTACTTATTTTACTATATTTTTGTGGGAGTACTTTATGGATGAGTTGCGATGATTGCCGGTTTGTGGAGTGTGCCGGCAATGATACATTGGTGATCAACTATATTAATGCAGACAGCGTGAGTATTCTTGGTGGGCATCCTTATTTCCAGGACAGTGTATCTTTTACCCCTTTTTTGGCGGACCCGGGCAAGCCTTATACGGTGTATCTTTTTGGTCCTACGCCCAGTGCCACAGAGATGTACGTGAAAATAGATGAGAACCTGACCGGGTTTGTGTTGCAATTAGATACGCTGCCGCCAGATACCGTTTATATAAAAACAGTTGTTGCTGCGGAAAGTAAATGTTGCGATAAACAAGTGGAATTGGATAAAATTATTTTTCGCGGGAGTACCTTTGATCTTGCCAATTTTTCACGCTTTTATATTATTAAATAGATTATGAAACAATTTTTATTTTGCTTATTGCTGCTGACGGCACAGTTATTATCTGCACAAAGCCGGGTTACAGTTGGGCTGATTGGCGGTATTGGCCAAACTGTTGCCTGTAAAGACTGTATGTACGCTTCTACACAGGCACAATCTTTCGGTACGGAAGCGCAGTTCCGGTTAGTGTATGGCCTGAGCCTGTCGGCCCGGAGTGAATATCAATCGCGGGTGCATTATTTCAACCAGGAGTTTGGGCCTGCGGAAAGAAATCCAACCATGAAATTTGCGGTATACCAGTTTGGTTTACAATGGAAAAGCAAATGGTGGTACCTTGGTGGCGGCGGACAGGTGACCGATATGATTGGTCTGATTAATGAACCCGCTCCGACAGGTTATTATTGCGGCGTTGGTCTTGTCGGGCCTTTACCTCCGACACCGGCTTTTGTGACCCAGGACTACTCCTCTTCCGGGTATTATTTTCAATTGGGCTTTACCCCCCGGATAACGACCCTTACCAACGCTGTTTGCGAATTTAACTGGTATTCTGATTTTACAGGTATTGAAGGCTATTATCCTACAAAAGTAACCATGCCTGGCATGCGGTTGGGGGTGCAACGCAGGTTTGTCAATAATTAACGTACTGACTATCAAAGTAAATATCTCCGAGCTCACGTTAATTAAGAAGTCGTTTTTACATAGTACAGTCCCTCTAAGTAAATTTTTTGCCAATAAAATAAACATTGTTCATTTAATATGCGTTGTTTAGCGAAATATACAAAATAACGCATATTTACGATGGGGATATCAGCGAGAAAAGAGCGGGAAAAAGTAGAAATGCGGCGACTTATTCTGGACGCAGCGCACACTATTTTCAGGGAAAAAGGGTACGACGGTTTACAAATCCGGATGATTGCAGAGGCGATTGAGTATAGCCCGGCAACTATTTACCTATATTATAAAGACAAGAATGAAATCTTTTACGCGCTGCAATATGAAGCAGCAGCCGTCAAAAGAGACCACCTCCTTCCCGCCATGCAGATCGAAAACGCGTGGGAGCGTATGATTGAATTCGGCAAGCGGTATATCGACTTCGGTACGAAGCATCCGGACTTATATGATCTCTTGTTTATTACCCGTGCTCCGATGGAACACATTGAAAATCAGGAGTGTTGGTCCCTGGGGTTGGCAGTACATTCCTTTTTCACAGAAACAATTCAGGCTTGTGTGGACCAACGGTATTTTAAAAGTACAGATACCGAAACCATTGCCTATACCCTGTGGTGCCATGCCCACGGATTGGTAGCGCTTTTTGTGCGGGAACGCATGCGGATGTACCCGGAAGACCGCCGTGAGGTGCTGGCAGAGAAATCGTTTCAAATGCTGATCAAAATGGCAGAGACCTTGTAATTCATCCCGGATAAAACACCATTCGGCGCGAAGAAATGACCATTCACCAGAAATCAATTGTATTTCGGACGAATACCCTCTTTTTTTGCAGTATCAATGAACACTGTTTAGTTAATTAACTGGCAATATGCGCACTTTTTTACTCTTCATCATTCCTTTTTTCATAGGAATTATTACCGCCTCTGCACAGCAATCGACCGTTTTGGATGAATATATCCGGATTGGATTGTCGGAAAACCTGTCGCTGAAGCAGCAGCAGCTGGATATCCAAAAAAGCATGGAAGCGATACGGCAGGCGAAGGCCATGTTTTATCCGACGGTACAATTGAATGCTAACTATACCGTAGCAGCCGGAGGCCGAAAAATTGACTTCCCGATTGGCGATCTGTTGAATCCTGTTTACAGTACGCTCAATCAGTTGACCCAAAGCAATAATTTTTCATTGGTCGAAAACCAGCATGTTCAGTTTTTGCCCAACAATTTTCAGGAGACCAAAGTCAAATTTTCTTATCCCATCTATAATACTGATCTGAAATACAACCGCCAGATCAAAGAATTGTTGCTGCTGAGCAAAATGGCCCAAAAGGCCGCTTATGAACAGGAACTCCGACACAATATCTCCCACGCTTACTTACAATATATTCAGGCAGTGGAAGCAGAAAAGGTTTGGAAAAGTGCATTGGTGGTCTTGCAGGAATTACGCCGGTTCAATGAGTCGCTTGTCAAAAATAACGTGGCCACCCGTGATATTGTCGCTGATGCCGACTATCAGATCAGCAAAACGGATCACGAAATATTTGACTTGAAAAGCAAGCAAAATACTGCGCGTGCATATTTTAATTTCCTGATTAACAGAGACTTGCAAAGCGAGGTGGTGGTTGATTCTTCGATCCTGCTCCTGACTATTCCGGTGTATGACCGCGAACAGTTGGTAAAGAATGCGTTGACGAACCGGAACGAAATGGCTGCCTTGTCAGCAGGCCGGGAAGCGGCTACCACCGCGATCCAACTTCAGGAGGCCAACCTCAAAATACCCGACTTTTATATCGGTGGTGAAACGGGATTTCAAGGATACGGATATCGGTTTAACAGCAATCAGGCATTCGTTTTGGCACAAGTGGGGCTCACCTACGATCTTTATAAAGGCGGCGCTCAGAAAAGTAAAGTACAGGAGGCCCGTATTGATGCAGAAAAAATAAACACCCAAATGAATGAAGTTCGAATGCAGATTGTCTTACAGGTCACCGAAAGGTGGAACCAACTTTCAAGTGCCCAAAACGCCCACGAAACCTCCCAACAAGGACAAAAAGCAGCGGAAGAATCATTCCGGATTATCAATAATAAATACAAAGCCGGTCAGGTACTTCTGATTGAGTTCCTGACCGCCCAGAACCGCGTCACCACCGCACGCCTGCAAACCCTTCTTGCCTGGCTTGATGTACTGCAAAGTCAGCAGGCATTGTTGCAAGTCGCGGGAGGACAGTAGCCTCCCCTTACTCCTCACATATCACTTCTCCTTAATGAATATGTTACGCTATTTTACTTTATTATCGCTACTTTTTTTATTCGCCTGTGGCAAAAAAGAGACTCCATCTGCCACCTTGCAGGAACAAACGGGCGACGAACGCATCGCAGTCAAAATTGTTCAGGTTACTCAAAAAAACATCACTTTACCCGTACACAGTAGCGGTATTCTTTCCTCCACTGCCGAGCAAAAACTCTCGTTTAAAACAGGCGGTATTGTGCGCCGGATTTATTTTGAGGAAGGCGATGTAGTTCGCCCCGGACAGTTGCTCGCCATTTTAGATAAAACTGAAATTGACGCTATGGTGTCGCAAGCGGAGCAAAGTCTTGCAAAATCGGAGCGCGACCTGGCCCGTGTGCAAGGTCTTTACCAGGACAGCAGTGCTACCCTCGAATTGCTGCAAAATGCCACTACGGGCCGCGATGTAGCCAAAGAAACCTTGCGAATAGCCCTGTTTAATCGGCAATACTCAGAAATTCGCGCTACCCGGGGTGGTACTATTATCAAGCAAATAGTGAATGAAGGCGAAATTGTCGGACCAGGTATGCCTGTTTTTGTATTATTCGAAACAGGGCAGAATGATTGGGTGGTCAAAATCAACGTCAGCGACCGCGATTGGGCGCGCCTCAATAAAGGGCAGGTTGCGGAGGTTCATTTTGATGCCTATTCTGACACAAATTTTAAAGGGACCATTGCTGACCTTCCTGCGGCAGCTGATCCCTCCAACGGACTTTATCCCATTGAAGTAAAAGTGACGCCACAAGGCAAACGCTTTGCACCCGGTCTTTTTGCCGAAGTGGATATTGCTTCCCGGCAAGGCCGCAACTATGTCATTGTACCGATCGAATCGATCATTGAAGGCGAGGGAAAATCAGCATTTGTATACACCGTTTCTGCGGATGGGGCCAGTGTGAAAAAGGTACCTGTACAGATTGCCTTTCTGGAAGAGGCTTTCGCGGTGATCGCTTCCGGACTGGAGGCTTCCCAGCGCGTAGTGACAACTGGTGCCCCTTATCTTACTGAACGCAAAAAAATCAAAATTGTGGAATAACCCGGATTAATGTTCAATTAGGGTTACTGAGCCTGTCGACTTCCACATCACCTTATTTTATTAAAGTATCATGAAAATTGCTGAATTTTCAGTAAAAAACAGCCAGTTTACCTTCATCATTTTTTTAGCGGTGATGGCACTAGGCATTGGTTCGTTGGTCAATATGCCGC
>JBILHQ010000029.1:0-38160 GCA_044350415.1 Saprospiraceae bacterium
CTTCAATCCTTACCCTCGCCTCTTTCTTTTTTGCCCGAAGCCGGTCAATCCACTTCCTGGAGTAGAGCACGTAGAGCATAGCACCTAGGGGACAAGTGAGCACAAAATCAGGATGTTGCGCTTTTTCATAAAGCGAAACCACGGCCTCCTGAAAAATATCGCGCGCATCGTCGGAAGTGCCATTATTGTTGCGGATCCACAACAAAGCATCTTTGGAAAAACGGGTGTAAATTTCCCTGATACCAGACGGGTCGTTGCGGCGTAAGGCCTCTATATACTTTTGATCATGGTGCATTCCGACAGAGGTATGTTTTGAATTGCTACAAGAAATAAAGGCAAATTAAGGGATAAAAGAACTTAAATTACCAGTCAGATTTTAATTTGTTGAAAAAAAATTCTGTACCGGTTCCTCGTTAAGAATGCCTACTTTTGTACTTTCAGCCTTCCCTTAAGCCAATGAATTATTATTTTTATTGATTCATTGCCCTTTTTTATGCACCGCTTTTCAGTACTTCTTTTCTTTTGTCTGTATACGTTTTGCCTTTTTAGTCAGGAAGCGCCTGCTCCAATTTTTGTCGGCCCTGATGCTCCTGACTGGATGTTGATGATGCAATCAGAATCGCCCAATGTACGCAACATTGCTGATGCTTATACTGCCTATTTTCAGGCCCACACTTTCGAAAAAAACAGCTACACCAATTATTACAAACGATGGATGCACTGGGCCAGGGCATTCACGCAGCCCGATGGTTCTGTGCATTTGCCAAGCCAGGAGGAAATGGCTGCACATGAAGCACTGGTAAAAACTTTACGTGTGCCCGCTGCGGCTAAAGGGCCTGAAAACGAACTGGGTTTCTGGACTTTTGTCGGCCCAAAACAAACTTACGATATCGACGGCACCACAGAAGTGACCTGGCAAACGAATCTTTACAGTATCGATGTTGCTCCTTCCAATCCTAACGTAGTGTATGCCGGCGGCGAAACGGGTGGCCTGTGGCGCACTACCGACAAGGGGCTCAACTGGACATTGCTCACCAAAGAGGTCGTCCACAATAGTATTACAGCAGTAAAAGTACATCCAACTGACCCGAATACGGCCTATTTGGGTACCAATGGAAAAATAATGAAAACCATTAACGGCGGTGCTTCCTGGACCCAGGTGTATGCTGAATCGGGTTTGGATGTCAATGAATTTGCTTTCAAAACAGATAATCCGGAAATCATGATTGCGGCTTCCGATAAGGGCCTCTTGCGCACTGTCAATGGTGGCGGTGCCTGGTCAAAATTATTTACCAATCTTTGCTGGACTGTCAAATCAAAGCCCGGTGACCCGTTAACGTTTTTTGCCGTTCGGGATAATGGGACCTCTTCCGATTGTATGTTGTCTTCAGATGGCGGCGCAACTTTTTCAACATCTAACACCGGCTGGTGGACACCAGGCGCAGGAGAAGAAGTAACTGGCGCAATAATCGCAGTTTGTCCCTCCACCCCTGATAAACTTTACGCTTATCTCTGTGGAGCAGGATCAAATCTGAGTGGTTATATTGGGGTATTTGTCAGTAGTAATAGTGGTGCTTCCTGGACCAATACCAATCCGGCAGGCAGCATCGGAAACAGCCCCACACCTTACAGTATTCCTGGCCATACCAACCTGATGGCCAGTAATGGCACCACAGGGCTGGAGCAGGGTTTTTACGACATGGCCATCATCGTGAATCCTTCTAATAGTAGTCAATTGATCGCCGGAGGCACTTCGTGGTACAAGAGTACGGATAGCGGGGCTACGTGGTCGGGACTTGGCGGGTACCAAAGTGGTCTCTCCTGGAGTCACCCTGATATGCAGTGTATGGCAGCGAACGGGTCAGATTTGTGGATTGCTACTGACGGTGGCATCAATTATTCGACTAATTTCGGGAGTACCATGGTCGCCCGGATGAATGGCGTATCAGGAGCAGATCTGTGGGGATTCGATTCAGGATGGAATGAAGATGTATTGGTGGGAGGGCGATACCATAACGGCAATATGGCCTGGCACGAGTTGTTTCCTTCCGGCAAATTTTACCGCATGGGTGGTGCAGAAGCTGCTACCGGCTACGTTAACCCTGGGGATGCGCGCAAAACCTATTTCTCGGATATTGGCGGGAAGCGGCTCAAGGGTGGCTTTAGTGCCGGTGTATCCAATTTCTCCGTTGGCCTTTTCCCTAATGAAAGCTATGCTTATTACGCCAATAGTGAAATGGTGTGGGACCCCCGTTGCTGGAACATTGTTTATATCGGCAATGAACATAAAATTTGGAAAAGCACAGATGGGGGGGCTTCTTTCCGTATTTTATACACTTTCCCGGGCACGGCGAGCAATGAAGTCTATGATATTGAAATTGCCCGCAGTAACCCAGATATGATGTATTGTTCCCAATGGGACGGCACCGACGACAAAATATGGCGCAGTACCAATGGTGGCACCACCTGGACAGCACTGACGGCATTGCCATTGCCCAATAATAATGACCGGGTAAAAATGGCAGTTGCTGCCGAAAATGCTGATGTATTGTGGGTGGCGGTAACTTATGGAAGTAACAATAAAAAGATATACAAGTCGGCTGATGGCGGTGTTTCATGGACAAATCTGACCACTTCCTTGCTCAATGGTGTAACTATTTCAGCAATTATGGCCCAATATGGTACGGATGGTGGTATTTATCTTGGCACGGATGCTGGCGTATTTTACCGGAACAACAGTATGGGCGATTGGACGCCTTTCAGCGATGGATTGCCGTATTCTTTGGAAGCAAATAAAATGAAGCCGTTTTACAAAACCGGTAAAATCCGGAATGGCTCCTGGGGATTCGGGGTTTGGGAATCCAATCTTTTTGAACCATCGCAGGTGATAGCGCAGGCCACGTGTAGCGCATTGCACTCCGATTGCTCCCGCGATACAGTATATTTCGATGATTATTCGGTCGTGAATCATACCGGTGCCACCTGGTCATGGACTTTTTCGCCAGCACCAGCTTATGTCAGTGCTACCAATGTACGAAATCCCAAAGTGGTATTTGGCGCATCTGGCAATTATTCAGCGACGATGACCCTGAATGGAACCTTTACGAGCACACTGGATATTGTGGTCGATAATAAATGTGTAGCCGATACTATTCCAGGTAAAAGGGTGAAATTTGGAGGAAATACCGTACCGGGATATGTATCTGTTCCTCCGTTGAATATCAATACTAACACTATAACGATTAGTGCATGGGTGAAAATTGATACTATTCAGCCCGATTACAGCTGTATTTTTATGCATGATGGCGAAAGTGCCGGTTTTAATTTCCGGGGTGGCGATAATCATCTCGGGTACCACTGGAGTTCCGTGGGTTCCTGGGGATGGAATAGCGGTCTCATAGTGCCTGTTAATGTATGGACACACGTGGCGATGGTGGTAGAACCCTCCGGCGTTACCCTGTATGTGAATGGGAAAGGTTCAAAACACACTTTTACAGCTCCCATGATTAATTTTTCAGACATTGCCCGTTTCGGTAATTATAAAGGTTGGAGCGATAGGTATATGCGGGGAAAGATGGATGAAGTTTGCATTTTTAATAATTCCCTTTCACAAGATCAAGTCAGGGAGTTGATGCACCTGACCAAGGATCCTGCTGCGTTTCCCAATCTGATCGCCTACTATCAGTTCAATGAAACATCCGGACAGGCATTAGACAAAGTGGGCATCCGGCATGCTTCGCTGGTCGGTAGTGCAGCGAGGGAAATCTCCACAGCCCCGGTTGGTAAAGGACGCAGTGCCCGCCTTTCTGTGACGGCCAATGGTGTTTATTCCTTCCCCAATACCGGACTTACCCTGGATTTTCCTGCTGCAGGCCCGTATCCCGCTGGAGAATTGTGTGTAAGTCGCATTGATCAGGCACCTGATCAGGCACCTGATCAGGTGCCCGGTCTGAACCACGGAACAGGCTACTGGATTGTCAATAATTACGGTAACAATATGAACTTCAATATGCTGGATGCTTTTGAAGTGACCAATTTCGGATATATTGAGGCAGGTGCTGTTGCCTCCGACTATTCCTTGTACAAGCGGGGCAGTTTTGCAGAAGGCAATACCTGGGGTACTGAAATCGACAACGGGGATGCTGTTTTCCCGGGTGTCAATGGCGATGTATATTTCAACCTGAATAATAATATCACCTCTTTCAGTCAGTTTATTATTACGTATAATGGACCACTTCCGGTAGAATGGCTCGATTTTCGGGCAACCCGCTCGGGCGATCACGAGGCAGAATTATGGTGGAAAGTCAACCAAACAGCAGATGTAGCGCGTTTTGTAGTGGAAAGGAGTCTCCGTGGTATTGATTTTAAAGCAATTGCATCGGTTACCGCTTTCGACGGCGCTGGCGAAAAAGCCTATACATTTATAGACCAAAATCCTTTGGACGGAAATAATTTTTACCGTATTCGCCAGGAAGATGCTGATGGGAAAATGAACATATCGCCTATCAGACAAGTGGTTTTTGGCAAAGTAGATGATGAGTGGCTGGTTTATCCTAATCCGGTACCCAGCGGTTCACTGCTAACCATCGCCACCACATCAGCGACATCTTACCGGTTTATTTTGTATGATGCCGCTGGCAAAAAAGTGCGCGATCTGCAATTGACAGGTACCGCTCAAATTGCCCTTCAACAGCTACCTGCCGGCCATTATGCTTATGCGGTTTATGGAGCGGAAAAACGGTTGGGCGGAATGCTGGAAGTGAAGTAATGATCAATGCTCAATTTTTAATGTTCAATGTTGAAGTAAAACAGAATGCTCCTTATCACCCCCGGTTTTGCCGCCAATGAATCCGACGATTCCTGTATTCCGCCCCTGCAGTTGCTGGTGCGTGGTCTGCACAATCGGGGAGAAAAAGTGCAGGTAATCGCCCTGGAATATCCATTTCGGTCAGTTCCTTACCAATGGCACGGGGTACCCGTTTTTCCTTGTAACGGCCGCAATAGAAAATGGTTGCGCTGGCGTACCCAAGCCCGTGCACACAGGTATGCAAAGGATCTGATAGAGGCCGGGAAAGGGAGCCCCCTGAATAGTTTTTGGCTGGGACAGGCCTGGACCGTTGGCCGGGAACTGGCAAAAAGGTTCCATTTGCCCCATTTCACCACTTTGATGGGGCAGGATGTATTGATGGCCGTAAATGGCCGTTACCTGCGCCGGTTAACTGCCGAAGACGCTGCGCATCTCATTGCATTATCAGATTTTCAGGCGGCACAATTTCAGGCGAATACAGGGCTGAAAGTGGATAAAATCATTCCCTGGGGAATTGATTATTCTGATTTTGAAAATTTGCCACCGTTTGATAAGGCAATAGATATTCTTGGAGTTGGTTCTTTGCTTCCCGTAAAAAACTGGGAAATGTGGGTTCGGACAATCGCTTTGGTAGCCAGGCGACACCCAAATGTGCAAGCGGTATTAGTGGGTGATGGTCCCGAATTAGAAAAAATAACCGCCTTAATTCACCAACTCGGCCTTACGCACAATATCCGCCTGACCAGCAATCTGTCCCGGGCGGAGGTGCTGCGCAGGATGGTTTCGGCCAGGGTCCTGCTCCACACTTCACGGTTTGAATCGTATGGCTATGTACTGGCAGAGGCCGCAGCCGCAGGCTGCCGGATAGTGAGTACACCAGTAGGCATCGCCAGTAGCGTAGGGGAGAATGGCATCGCCGAACAGGCGTTGTCAGAAAAGGTGATGGGGGCTTTGGCAGAGACCGGAAGGATTTCCCGAATGCCGTTTCTGATGGAAGGGACGGTGGCAGCGTATTTGCAACTGCCAAGCTAAGCAACTGCGTATTCTGGATATATACGGTAATCGGGTGGCTGCAACTCCGAAAAATATGGTTTTATTCCTCATATTTGCAGATCGTTTTTTACATATTTATTATTCATGAAGTATTTATTATCCATATTTGCTCTTTTAGGGGTTGTTCAAATGAACGCCCAAAAACTCTTCCAACCAGCCCCTTCCGCAGGTGAAACGCTGCCCAATTGGGCGCAGGAAATGTACGCCAATCACCCAAATGTCTGGAAAGTGGACGATGGATACCGGACATGGCGGTTAACTCACCCGGACGATAAAACTACTTTTACCCAATTTTATAAAAAATGGCGCCGTGCCGTGGAGCCGCATACCAGCGCCGCAGGGTGGGTTCAAATACCGGATGCCACGGAAACCGATGCTTTTCATCAGCGGATCCAACAGATCAAAATGAATGGTAAACAATTGTCTGCATGGACCAGCATCGGCCCTTTCGAGACCTTCAACACCAATACCGGCCTCGCTCCTTTGGCCAAATCCGAACAGGCGAATATCTATTGCATCGATCAATCGCCTTCCCATCCGGATGTCATTTATTGTGGTACAGAAGGATCAGAAATATTTAAAAGCACCGACCGCGGACTCCATTGGACTTGTGTTTCGCTCAACGAAGAGGTGTCTTCTCCAACAGCCCTCGAAGTGCATCCCTACAACCCCGATACCGTCTATGTGGGGGAAGGAGCGCATATTCGCAAAAGTACCGATGGCGGTGTTTCCTGGGAAATTATATTGACTATCAATGACTTATCCGTCAACGAAATAATAGTGAATCCGGCTGATCCACAAATTGTACTGGTAGCCACTTTCAAAGGATTGTATCGGAGCGCGGATAGCGGTGTCAACTGGGCATTGTTATTTCCCGAAGCCTGTTATGATATCGAATGGAAAACTGACGACCCAACTACTGCTTTTTTGGTGCGCAATGACCCTGTTGCGCATATTTGCCGGTTTTACAAATCGACCGACAGCGGTCTGAATTGGGCGGTCAAAGACAATGGCTGGTTTTTCTCTGATTTGCCCGGCGTTAATGATGGTGGTGCGAGATTGGCGGTGACCAAAGCCGATCCCAACCGGGTTTATGCGGTGCTGATAGGGGAGGCGAAAACAGATGATTCCGGCTTTATCGGCATCTACCGATCCGACGATGGCGGCGAAACCTGGATATTGCCCAATGGCCCGGCAGGTGGCCCATGGGTGGATGGGACGCACCCCAATATGGCTACCATCGGACAAACGGGCGGCTACCACCAGGGTTTCTACAACCTCGGTTTTGATGCTTCTGATACCAACCCCGATCAATTGCTCGCAGGGTTCCTCAATTTATGGACCTCTTCGGATGGGGCGGCTACATTCTCCTGTTTTGGGGGGTATTGTGGAAATGCTTTCAATTATGTGCACCCCGACTGCCAGGAAATAGAAATCAACGGTGCCGATGTATGGATGACAAGCGATGGCGGTATTGAATATTCCAACGACTTTTTTCAGACCCATTTTGCGCGCAACCGGGGAATTACGAGCTCCGATTTTTGGGGATTTGCCACCGGTTGGAATGATGATATTTTTGTTGGAGGCCGGTACCACAATGGCAATACGGGCTGGTACGAAGATTGGTTGCCCGGCGAGTGTCTTGGCCTGGGCGGTGGCGAAGCATCCACGGGGTATGTGAATCCAGGTGCAGGCCTGAAAACCTATTTTTCGGATATTGGCGGCGTGATTTTACCAGAAATGCAAAATGGCTTTGCCCAATATATTAATGTTGGCAAATACCCGAATGAAAGTTATTACGATGCAGAAAGTGGTGAAATGGAATGGGATCCAAGGTCATGGAATACGTTCTTTGTTTCTAATGAAAACAAACTCTGGAAAACCGAAGACGGCGGCAGCAACTGGATCTTGCTGCATGCTTTTGGCGCTGATGAAAACGCCAGGACGATGGGCTTTGAAATCAGCCGCAGTAACCCGGATATCATGTATCTTTTTCAACGGGCCGCTTATTCCTGGGATCCCGGATTGCTTTGGAAAACTACCGATGGCGGCCAAAACTGGAGCCTGCTTCCGCTCCCGCCCGGGTACGCCCGCAGGATGCTGATCACGCTCAGTCCGGAAGATGAAAACCTCCTTTGGATCGCTTATGCTGATGGCGACAATGGTCAAAAAGTGTATAAGTCGGGCAATGGCGGTCAACAATGGGAAAATCTCAGCACGCCGTCGCTCAATGGGGAGCATATTTCCTATATCCTTCATCAGGGCGGTACAGATGGCGGTGTTTATTTAGGCACTTACCGTACAATATGGTACCGCGACGATGCAATGACAGACTGGATGCCTTACGATGAAGCCTTGCCGAAAAGTGTCGCTACCTGTATCCTGCGGCCTTTTTACAGGGACAGCAAATTGCGGTTGGGTGCTTACGGGAAAGGGGTGTGGGAAGCGCCCTTTATCAAGCCATCGCGCCCAATAGCGCAGCCGATGGTCAACAAACGATCGACAGATTGTCCGGGCGATACTTTGCAATTTGATGACTTTTCGATGCTGGCGCATGCAGGAGCCACCTGGGCGTGGCAGTTCCCTGGTGGCTCCCCAGCCACGTCTGGTTTGCGGAACCCACGGGTCGTATATCAGGGAGCAGGCGAATATGATGTCACCTTGACCGTCACTAATCCGGAAGGGACGTCCTCCAAAACAATTCCTAAAATGGTGCGGGTACTTCAACCGGTTGTGAATACTATCCCTGTGGTAAATGATTTTTCAGGCGGATTGGGCAATTTGACCATCCTGAATCCCGATGCAGGAATCACCTGGTCCTCGGTTAACATGACCACCTGTGAACCCAATGGCGATACGGCATATTTTGTGGACAATTATGTCTATAGCAGTTATGGGCAGGATGAAATACTGTTGCCGGTCAATCTCGATCTCACACAAGTAGTTGATCCCGAACTGCATTTTCGGGTGGCTTATGCTCCTTATTTCGATGGTGGTTTTTTCATTGATTCCTTGAAAGTGTTGATTTCAATCGATTGCGGCAGTTTGTTTCAAACGATTTTCCGGAGTGGGGGAGAGGCGTTAAGTACCACCACGAGTGGGATTGGCCCCAATAATTTATACGAGTACGACGCTTTTTCGCCCCAAAGTTGTGAAGAATGGCGGGATATATCGCTCAATCTAAATGCTTACGCAGGGAAATATGTCACCATCAAATTCCTGAATCAATCGGGTTACGGAAATAATATGTACCTCGACGACATTTCCCTTGAGGGTATTTTTTTAGTAGGGACTTCTATTGTTTCCAACCGCATTCAATTGCGCCTTCAACCCAATCCTGCCACCCAAAATGCCTGGATAAAAGGAAGTTCAAACAGGGACGAACATTTAACACTGGACTTTTTCAATGCTTCGGGCCAGCAAATTTGGAGTCGTTCTGCGGACGTGTCAGCCGGCAACTGGGAAATTCCTGTGCCAATGGAGACGCTGCCCGGAGGTATTTACTGGATAAAAGTGACAGATGGAACTGGGGGCAACTGGATGGGGAAAGTAGTCAGGATCCGAAATTAGTTTTCACTTTAGCAAAGCGTTCTTGCAAAGGTCAAATCTTATGGATAGTTACCGCTTTCCTCCACAAAAAATATAGGGTTTTCACATAAACTGCATAGCCGGGAATCTTCTTGGTGTACTCTTTGCTATGTGGTCTATGTGAAACTCGAACACCACGAGGCGGGTATTGTGCGCCAATTCTGTACCCTTTGCTATGTGGTCTATGTGAAAACCCTATGTGTTTTATGTGGTAAAAAAATACAATTCTGAAATCAAAGATGACTCTCCTGCGAAGCCCCTGCCTGTCATCTAAAATTATTTGCCACTACATCGCCTGCAATATCCCGATCATCTGCGAAAGTTCATCCACCAATGCGTCATCGCTTCCCGCAAAACCAACGGCTTTGAAACGCACAATACCTTTCGGGTCGATGATAAACTTAGTAGGAATGCCCGACACACCGTAATTGCTGACTACTTTATTGTCGTTGTCCATGAGCACCTGGAAAGGATAACCTTTTTCGGCAATGAAATTGGCGGCATTTTTTTCTTTTTCCGTGCCATTTTCCCAGGTATCGACAAAAACAAAAGCGATATTGGAATCATTTTTATATTTTTCAATAGCCTTTTGCATACCAGGAAACGACGCTTTGCAGGGGCCACACCAGGTGGCCCAAAAGTCGACTACCACTATTTTCCCAGTCAGACTTGCCAGTGATACATCCTTGCCGTCGAGGTCTTTGAGGTTGAAGTCAGCTGCTTTTTTGTCGAGCATTTTCTCTTTCAGTTCCCGTTCTTTATTAGCTTTTGCCTGTGCTTCCAGGGCTGCCAATTTTGCAGTTACCTCTGGTGCGCTATAGTGTTTCCCCAATTCTTTTTTGTACATTTCCTTCATCTTAGCCGTAGCGGCATTAAAAATGATAAAGGTTTCCAATTCATATTCCAGCTCCTGTCCGGGAGGGTTACTGGATTCGAGCAGCATGGCAAACCGTTCGTTCATTTCCAGGGTTTCCCGGGTAACTGCCTCAATCGCTTGTCGTTGCAATGGAAGTGCTGCTTTAAAGTTGCCTTTTTTGCCCAATGTGTAGGCATAAGTATCGGCATAAGATGCCAGATTGTACCGAAGATTGGAACGCCAGTCTGAAGGGAAAGTTTGGGGTGGACATGGGGACTTTGATTCGGCTGTCGCCCACTCGTAAGCCTGTTTCGCCATTTGTTCGGCGCGATCAAGATCCGTTCCTTTTTCCGCCAGATTCCAGGCAAAGGAATTGAAGATACTTGCTGCAACAGTGGTGGGTACCAGGGCGCTACAGCGTTGCAGGTCATCCCAGCGGTTATTATTGCCCAGGTTGCGCAAAACGCTGCTCCAAATCTGGTTCATTTCATTTTGTTCGCTTTCTTCCAATATGGGAAAG
This sequence comes from Saprospiraceae bacterium, assembly GCA_044350415.1. Taxonomy (GTDB): domain Bacteria; phylum Bacteroidota; class Bacteroidia; order Chitinophagales; family Saprospiraceae; genus M3007. The sequence goes on from JBILHQ010000029.1 coordinate 10,825, forward strand.
TCGGCACGAAACAATTCCAGCATTTTTATTTTTTCCGTGATATCAGCCTGTTCGTTGATGGTCTTGCGGCGTAGTTCCCGCGCAGCCCAACCTTTCGGAAAAAGTGTAAGCATTTTTTGTCGGGCAGCAGTTGCTTTATCAGCATTCCCTTGTCTCTCGTAGATTTTTACAATCGACTTATAAGTGGCTTCAGAGATATTCGGCTCCTTTTCTGTTTCTTCCAATACCTTAAAAGCTGCTGCTTTCCCTTCGTCGCCGCGTTGCGTGCCGATCAGAGCCCGGATATAACTATCCAAAAATTCGGTGCGGAGCGATGGATTGGTCTTAAATCCTTCCTCATACCGTGCGAAGGTTTGTGCAATATTGCGATCGAGGTCGAGTGCAGCTCCCCAATCCCGGTAAAGTGCAGCCTCCACCGCACGGGCTCCTGGAATAGATTTTCCATCGGCCTGGTGAAACACTACAAAATAGCCTGCTCCGTTATTGTTTTGCCATTTATCGTCAATTTTGAAGGCCATTACGGCACTTCGGGCACTTTTTCCTGTGGCATACCGGACGACATAAGCGCCGTCTTTGGTACTCATTGGTACCTCAGTGGCAATGGGTTTTTTGCTTGCAAACTCGAGGAGGAAAAGCGTAACGGGCTGGGGTCTTGCGCCTTTGTCAAAAAGGGGATAGGTTATTTGTACTGTGTCGCCAGGAACCGGATTGATTGGCGACCACTGGAGTCCCTGCTGCTGGGCAGTAAGAAAAGTGGAGGCCAGGATAAATGATGTGGTTAAAATTTGTTTGATCATGATTGTTGTATACCTGAAAAATGGATGACAAAGTTCCGAAAAATGTTTTGGGAACGAGTAAATAATAATTTGTTACTTTCGATTTCCTTATCATTGCCAGCTATTTCAACCTTACCCTTCATTATTTCTGTAATTCATCATGCGCAACTGGCAAATCAAAGCATCTCTTTTTCTCAATTATTTTGTGTTCGCGATTCTGCTGAACAGCGTCGGTACTGTGATTTTGCAGGTTCAAAACAACTATGGCGTCTCAGAGGGATCGGCTTCGGTACTGGAGGCATTTAAAGACCTGAGTGTTGCGTTCGTCTCCTTTTTATTGTCGTCTTATATTACCCGGATCGGATACAAAACCTCCATGTTAGTTGGGCTGGGATTTGTTGCACTAGCCTGTTTTACCATGCCATCCATGAATACATTTTGGTCGACCAAGTTGCTGTTTGCGGCTGCGGGTTCCAGTTTTGCCCTGATCAAGATGTCGACCTATGGCACTATTGGTTTGGTGACGAAGGACGAAAAGGAACATATCAGCCTGATGAACTTTATAGAATCCTTTTTTATGGTGGGTGTACTGACCGGGTATTTCATTTTTAGCTACTTTATCGACGACAAAAATCCGCAGTCGACCGCCTGGCTTCAGGTCTATTATTTTTTGGGGGCATTAGTCGTGGCGGCTTTTTTGCTGTTATTCTCTGCCCCGCTCGATGAATCTGCATCCAAGCCAACTACACAGGGATCAATGCTGGAAGATTTTGGTAAAATGTTCCGATTGATGTTCCTGCCTTTAGTGCTGGTCTTTATTCTTTGTGCCTTCTTTTACGTGTTGATCGAACAAAGTATCATGAGTTGGCTGCCCACCTACAACAGCAGGGTGCTGCAATTGCCCACTACTTTGAGTATTCAAATGGCGAGTATTATGGCTGCGTCAACGGCAATAGGCCGCTTCTTTGCAGGGATGGTTATGAAACGACTGAATTGGTATTTTGTGCTGACCAGTTGTTTGGTTTTAGCTGCAGGATTGGTATTGACGGCTATTCCATTAGCACAGGATGCAACGGGTAAAGTAGTGACTGGCTGGGGTGACGCGCCTTTGGCGGCCTTTGTTTTTCCATTGATCGGCTTTTTATTAGCGCCTGTTTATCCAGCTATTAATTCCCGGATATTAAGTGCTTTACCTACGAATAAACACGGCATCATGTCGGGCCTGATTATTGTTTTTTCGGCATTAGGGGGCACTACAGGGTCTATTATTACCGGCAATATTTTTCAACGTTTTGGCGGCGAAAAGGCTTTTTATTTTTCCCTGATCCCCATTGGAATTTTACTGGTGGGCTTGTTCTTTTTTCAACGGCTGCAAAAAGTTGCCAAGTAATCAGTTATCCAGTAATCAATTATTATGACCTATTACACAATAGATGCGCAATCTCCGCTTTACGAAGATGTACAGCGCAGTGGTATTTTTCCGGATTCCAAATTTTTCCCAGATTGTCGTCCTAAGCGCGATCCTGCGGTTATTCTGGAGGAATACCTGGCTCAAAAGGACAGATCAGATTTTGGGCTGCTGGATTTTTTGGAGGCCAATTATGACTACCCGGAAAATCCTCAAACGGGCTATGATTCCGCTGGAAAAACCATGGAAGCACATTTGCAGGCGCTTTGGCCGCTGCTCATCCGGAGCGCCGATGCGGCTTCCAACAGTACCCTCATTCCGTTGCCGTATCCCTATATTGTGCCTGGTGGACGATTTCGCGAGGTATATTATTGGGACAGCTATTTTACGATGCTGGGTTTGAAAGTATCAGGGCAAGCAGCGCTGATGCGCAGTATGGTAGACAATTTCGCCTGGCTGATCGATACCCTGGGCTTTATTCCCAACGGCAACCGCACTTATTATCTCGGCAGGTCTCAACCACCCTTTTTTGCCTTGATGGTCGATTTATTATGCGATAGTGATGCGAAGGCCATGGCGCATTACCAAGATGCATTGGCTAAAGAATATGCCTTTTGGATGGACGGTATAGATCGTGTAAACATACAGACGCCTGCTTCCCGACGTGTGGTGCGCATGCCTGATGGTGCTGTGCTGAATCGTTACTGGGACGATTTCGATACGCCACGTCCTGAAGCATGGCTGGAAGATACGCACCTGGCAGCGGCGTCCGGTCAGCCGAATCCGGTGATCTGGCGGCATATTCGGGCCGCTGCCGAATCCGGCTGGGATTTCAGTAGCCGATGGTTTGCCGATGGCGCAAATTTTGCAACGATTCAAACCACTTCTCTGATTCCGGTCGACCTGAATTGTCTGCTGCTGTTCCTGGAACAATGTTTGCAAAAAATATACGCGGGCAATGGAAGTCAATCTCTGGCTAATGATTTTTCAGCCAAAGCAGCGGCTCGAAAAGCGGCCATTTTACAATATTGCTGGAATCCTGAACAGGGCTTTTTCTTTGATTATCAATGGGAAAAAGGAATATTGGCATCCCCGTTGACCATGGCGGCAGTATTTCCATTGTTTTTTAATGTCGCCACACCGGAGCAGGCACAATCAGTTTCGGAGCATATCGCATCGTCTTTCCTGAAACCCGGCGGACTCGTTACCACGCTCACCACCACCGGCCAGCAATGGGATGCTCCCAACGGTTGGGCACCCTTGCAATGGATGGGTTATCAAGGACTGAAAAGGTGCGGTATGGATAATCTCGCCGGGAAAGTGCGCCACAACTGGTTACAACTCAATCAATCTGTTTTCGCGGCCACCGGTAAAATGATGGAAAAGTACAACGTAGAAGATACTAATCTGAAAGCAGGTGGCGGTGAATATCCCAATCAGGATGGATTTGGATGGACGAATGGCGTTTATTTAGGATTGACGAAAACGTAATGCCCATTCAAGGCGTATCTTTGCCCCGCCATGTACGTCCCCTTGCAGATTCTCTCGCTGAAGCTCGCTTATTTTAAAAATTACGCCGCGCAAACCTTATCGCTTTCGCCGGCTCTTAATTGTTTTGTCGGATTGAATGGAATGGGGAAAACCAATGTACTCGACGCCATTCATTTTTTATGTCTTACCAAAAGCCATCGCAGTATTCCCGACAAAAATCTGGTACAACATGGTGCGGAATTTCTGCGGGTGGAAGGACAGTTTGCAGCAGGTGATCAGCGCCATAAAGTGGTGATAAAAATGCTGGCTGATAAGCGAAAAGAATTAGAAGTGGATGGTACAACAGTAGGTCGACTGGCAGACCATATCGGACGGTTTCCGGCGGTGATGATCGCCCCCGATGATGTCTCCCTGGTGCAGGAAGGCAGTGAAGAAAGGCGGCGGTATTTAGATGCAACGCTTTCGCAAGTTTCGGCTGATTACCTGCATAGTCTATTGTTATTTAATGCATTGGTAAAACAACGGAACGCGCTGCTAAAGACTTTCGGAGCGCAACGGCGATTTGAAGCGATCCTGCTGGAAGCCATCGACCGCCAAATGCCCGCTCCTGCCCGCGCAGTACATCATGCGCGCAAAGCAATGGTGACAACATTGGAACCTTTATTTCAGGAATTGTATACGGCCATCTCGGGCGGACAGGAAAACGCCACCTTGCGGCTGATCACCGATTGGCCCGATTCCGATAATTATGCCACTACATTGGCCGCCAATGCCGACCGCGACCGGATTACGGAGCGCACTGCCGCAGGGCCGCACCGCGATGACCTGGAGTTCTGTCTAGATGGCATGCCCGTCAAAAAATTTGCTTCGCAAGGACAATTGAAATCATTTTTACTGGCACTCCGATTGGCGCAATATGAGATGCTCCGCGCCCAAACAGGTATTTCGCCTATTCTTTTACTCGATGACATTTTTGATAAATTAGACAGCAACCGCGTAAAACACCTCGTGGGGTTACTGCTGGCACGCAACGTAGGGCAAGTGTTTATCACTGATACCCAGCGCGCGCGAATTGAAGAGGTAGTAGTATCTTTTGCCGTGGAATTTACTGTTTTTGAAGTAGAAAATGGAGCGATTTAGAGCATTTCCGGGATTTTTTTGAACTGAAAATCCCAGATATACGCTTAGTAAATTATCTGTCCGCTTCTATTTCCTGTATCACCGCAAAAGCGTAATATCTCCCCTGTATTTAAGTACTTCGCCGTTTTTAAACCGCACTTCTGCCAGGTAAATGTAAACTCCCGGATTTCCCGGACGGCTTCTGATATTGCCATCCCAATAAGTAGTGTAGTCATTGGGCGCTGCATCCGTGCGTTCATGCACCACTTGCCCCCAACGGTCCAGCACCAAAAACAGCGGAATTCCAGTGACATCATCGCCACAAAAGGGTCCAAAGCGTTCGTTTACGGATTCACTGATACCGGGTTTAAAGATATTCGGGAAATAAACGTGGTGGTTGTTCATTACCGTTACCTGCCGGATATCTGATGCTTTGCAGCCATTACTGTCGTTTACCATCAGCACAAAACGAAAGGAATGGACTGGCATCGCCGGGCATCCGGCGCAATGGATGGTATCGCCCATTTCCGGGATGGTTAAATTCCACCGAACCGGGCGTGCAGGGTAATTGACAACCGAGGAATCCCAGAGTACCAGGGATTCGCCGAGGTTGATCGTGGTATCCGAAAATAGCGCAACCAATAACTCATCAGGCTGCTGCAAGACAAAAACCGTATCCCATTCGCAACCCAGCGCATCCTGGATAAGCAGCGCGTGTTCGCCCGCCGGAAGGTTGTTGGCCTCCGGAATAATGGTTAATGCGTGGTTGTCAAACGAATAGAGATAAGGCGGTGTGCCGCTCAATACGGTATCCACTCCAATTTTCCCATTGGACAAATCGTAACAGGTGACGTGCCTGATCGCTGTAGTAGCGCCCGCGGGCAATTCCGGATCTGTTACGCGAATACTTGCGGTCGAGGTGCATCCATTGGTCCAGTCAGTGACTAATAATGAGTAAGAACCAATGCTGTCCACCAACGCGCGAATGCTGTTCGGATTCCCCACAAAATGCCCAACGCTGTCGGTTAAAGTCCACACCAGATCAATATTGGCATTGGGAATTATTTTTACATTTAAGGGTAAAGGGTCGCCGGTACAAGTCAATGAAGTGAGTGTATCAGTGGTGATCTTTGGCCGGAACGAGTCATCGAGCACCAGCAGGTCTACAGAAGCAGCGCAGGGTTGATTCGTTTCGCAGGCGTTGGCCGCCTGCACGCAAATTTTTCCACCCACACTTCCAATGATTACTTCCACTTCAAGGCCATCGTTACCCAGAATAGTAGCCGGAGAAGGGAGGCTGTCAAACAGGGTGCCGGGAGGTCCGGTCCAGATATAGGCAGCTGCACCGACAACTGGCTGCACCAGAAATCGGGCAGTCGAATTCGGGCACATGGCCGCAGGTCCGGTGATGACCTGAGCGGTTCCTAATGGTGGTTGAAAAACTGCATCCGAAGGCGATACCGATACTGTAAATGAACATTGATCTCCTGCATAACCATCGACTAATAGATAATAATTGGCACCAAGGGTAAGCGGCGTTGAAATAGAAACCGGCATGCCGGCACCGTTCATTTCCCCTTTATCACAGGCAATCGGTGGTAAGTTACAATCCGTATATAACGCCACCTGAACCCCATCCCCATTCACACAATTCGACGGCGTGATGACAAAGGTAGCCTGGGTTGCCCCGGCAATAAATCCCAGCCATTGCACATTCTCCACTGTACCACAAAACTCAGGCGCAATGCCGGATGGATAGCCTTCCGTAGAGCCTGAAAAGCCATTAAAATTACAGGAAATACAAGTAGTTTCACAGGCAATGGCCGAAGCCGTCCCATTGCAGGAAATCGGTAATTGGGCGCGGAGGGTGCTGCAAAAAAGAAAAAGCAGTAATATAGAGCGGTGGATTAATCGCATTATCAGTAAGTATGAAGTATGAAGTATTAGGTATGAAGTATGAGGTATAAAGTACGAAGTATTAATACGAATAGATTGAGCCCGACATTCGCATTAATACGCCATACCTATACCTCACACTTCATACCGCATATATTATATTTTGGACACTTTCACCGTTTCTCCTTTTCCCGACACACCGTGTTCGAGGCGGAGGAAATATATGGCGGGCGGCAATTGGCCCAATTGCACATAAAACAGGTTGTTGCCTGGCTGTATTGGTACGTTTTTTCCAAAAACCATCCTGCCACCAAGACTGTGCAAGGTCAGTCTGGCTGGATAGGAATCGGCACTCCGGAAAGCAACCTCCACGTGGGTGGTGGCTGGATTTGGAGAAACCAACAAGTTCCGTTTTAACGGCTCCTTATCCCAGGTACTTACAGCACCCACATAGCAGTCTGGCGAAACAATAAAACCGCTGTCCAGCAAGGGTAATTTGTTGTAATTTCCAAACATTGCCTGATCCATCACATATTCATTGCCTCCCAGCCAATCCTGGAGTAAAGTGGCAAAAACCTGGCGATAATCGAATTGCTGGCCCTGAAGCTGACTATCACCAGAAAGATTGGTCAGGTCGACATTCGTGCCATTCAGACCCGGTTTGGCAGGTTTTCCGATAATAAACATAGGCGCTAACGTGCCATGATCGGTACCGGCAGCGCCGTTTTCTCGTGCACAACGGCCAAATTCGGAGAAGGTGCAAGTCATTACCTTGTCGTCAATCTGCAATCCTTTCAAATCGTCCATGAATGACTTCAGGGAGTCAGATAAGGTGCGCAGCAGATCGGCGTGTCCGCCCGTCAGAATCGTTCCCTCCGGTGGAATCTGCTTGCCATGGGTATCAAAGCCGCCCATATTGCACAGGTAAATTTTGGTTTTACAGCCACCTTTAATCAGCCGTGCAACGGTCTTTAATTGATACGCAAACCCATTCTGAGGGTAAACAGTCCCTGAATTAGAACCTGCCTGAAAGGCCTGGGTGATATATTCTGAATACTGGTCTACGCTATCCTCAACGCCCATGATATACTTTATCTCATCCCCGTATTCCGAGTCAGGCACATGGAGTAAATGTGCGCCGCCAATGGTTTGGACCAGCGAATAAAAACCATCGGGGTCTTGTCCATACAGGTTAATTACGTTCTGGTGCTCTGTTTCGGTATGAAATCCCAGCGAAGGATTGGGGTCGCCCACCTGAATACCCAGCGGATACTGCATGTCCGGAATGGGGGTGCCCATTACATCCGGGAACATGGCTTGCAAGGCTCTGCCGGGCCACCCAGTTTTAATATTAAAATTTTCTGGTGTGCCATCTCCACCGGAGAGCCACAAATCAGTACCTTTAAAGTGAGAGCCGTTGATGTTTTCGTACCCGACGCCCTGGACAATACTCAACAGTCCTTCGTCGTAAAGTGCTTTAAAACCGGTCATTACTGGATGGAAGCCGGCTTTATTTTCGTCCGGAACAGTGTTGTCGATATTAATATATTTTTCAGGGCCGCTGTCTGGAACCTTAATGACTGGCCTCAATTCGGCATAATCATCGTATTGTGCGATCGGGATCAGTGTATTGATGCCGTCGTTACCTCCTTTTAATTGAATAAGAATCAATACGCGGTCTTCCACTTCCTCACAGTTAGCGAGGACGCGGGCGATACGGGTATTGGCAAAGGGGCGTATAGGAAAGCCATTGACCATTATAGTGCTCAGGCCTGCTAATTTGAAAAAATTTCTTCTTTTCATGTTTAAAAAAGTTGATATTCCGGTGCGTACATGATGGCGTTTAATAAGCGGCCAAGGGGAATTTTCACCTCCGTGTCATCGCCGGTGTTGACATAATTATCCCATTCATAGACCCAGTCAGATGCGGGCAATCCATTGAGGAAAATAACGTCAAGGAAATAATTAAAACGATCATTATCAGGCGTTTCTGGGAATAAATAGGTAAGTAGTTCCTGTATCAGGACGGTCGCATCGACGGGAGCAGAGATGGTGCCGCTGTCTCTTAGCCAGGCAGCAAAATCCAGCTTGGTGCCGATGGATTCACCTGGAGAGGGCACCCAGGCATGCGTGCCGGTCAGCAATATCTCCGGAAGTTTGTACCGCCCGATAATCGAAGCAGAATTAAAAAATTGGCGGTTAAAAGTCGGATCCTGGTAATAACCCGGATATCCTGCCACATCTGGCGGATAGAACAAATCCATACCTGTACGGCTGAGCATCCGTTCGAGCACCGCAGCATTGTAAAAGGTCTTGTAATGCGTATCGTTACTGGTGATCGGATCGGGAATCGGAACATCAAAGAAGGTAAGTGCTTGCAGGGAAAGATCAAGGGGCGATTTTATGAAAGCACCAGTAATTTCATCGGTGGCCAAAGAATCGTCCATATCGAAGAAGTGTTCACTTTGGAGTAATTGCTCCAGCACGGGTTTGATTTCAAAATTGCCGGTGCGGAAAGTCAGTGCTAATGGTCCGATAATATCGGTTTCCACTTCAGGACTGATAAACCGGGTCACCATAAACCGGTATAACCGCCGACAGAAATTACGGCTGGTTTCTTCCTGGGCAAAAATCATATCCACAAAGGCATTCAGTTCGGCCTCCATACCCGCTGCATCGTTGGAGGGCGGTGTGATGGTAGCGCCGCCGAAGCGGTTACTGAAGGTTTTGGTCATGAAATCATGGCTTTGCGGGAACGGTTTGCCAGCAGGGATACCCGTTTCAGCATCCGTGTTTAGGTGTCGTTGCGCATTGCTAAACCCCGTCAGCACCCGTGCAGCCTGCACCACATCGTCTTCGGTGTAATTGGTGTAGTCGCCCGGCCCAGCAATATTCCCTTTGCCAATGGTGTGCAATTCTAAAAACTCCCGGGAAAAATTTTCGTTGGGGTTGTTGACATAATTGAGGTTGTTATTGATGTAATTCAACATGCAATTGTCGAGCACCATCTTCGTCACCAATTGTTTGTAATTGCCCAAAGCGCCCCACCGGAGCAGTTGCAGGTAATCAAAAAACTGGGAACTGCTGCCTGATTCTGCGCTTACGGCCATATACTGGTGGAGAAAAAATGCCATCCGGTGGCCGGCATTGGGATCGTGCAGTGCTTCGTTGATCCACCAGCCCATGACATACCTGCGCAGGTTGAAGTCATCATCGGGCAGGGTAGCAGTGGGTGGTTGGGGTGGGTTGACCCAGGTAACTGCTCCCAACCCGTAAACGGGCTGTTCTAATTGTAAGGGAACAGCAACGAGCAGATTGGTAAGCGCTTCAGCGGCGGTCATCGTAGCGAGGGCATCTACGTGTGATCGTTGGTACCGGAAGGTGGTTCGTCGCAATAAATGCGCGGCACGGCGCGTTCCGAGCGCGCCATTAATCGGATTAAGAGACGGCATACTTGTGAAATTAACAATTCATGAATTTCTCCGAATGGAGTACACAAAGGTATCCCATTAGCAGAGAAGCATGAATCGTGGGTGAAAAAATTGTTCCGTAGAGGTAAGACCGGGGCGGCAGTGATGCCGGAACAAGATGTATGCTTTTGGATTAAAAGGATGAAGGGAAAACGGGTGGCTGCCGGTTTTATTGGGCAGTACGTTTTTTTTTAACACTTATTCTCCTGCGTGATGTATTAACCGGCAGGTATACTCACTTATATCGCGTACACAGAGCCATGGGTGCCGTATCTTTGCGTCTGTAAAGCACACGTGCGATCAGTACCACAAAATAGTGCTGAATTTCAAGGAGACACGTAAGGTGTCCACCATTTATAAATTAAACAAACAAACATGAACACAAAGATTGTAAAAGCATTCGCAACAGAAGCGCCAACTGCCGATTTAAAGCAAATGGATATCCAGCGCAGGGAAGTCACCGCAAAAGATGTAGAGATCGACATTTTATTTTGCGGTGTTTGCCACTCTGATATTCACACCGCCCGAAATGAATGGCCGGGTACCATTTATCCCAATGTTCCCGGACACGAAATTGTTGGAAGAATTACCAGCGTTGGCAGTGACGTTTCCCAATTTAAAGTAGGTGATCTGGCAGCCGTTGGTTGTATGGTGGACAGTTGCCGGGAATGCGAAAGTTGTAAGGAAGGATTGGAAAATTACTGTGAGAATGGTATGACCGGTACCTATAATTCTCCAGACAAACATTTAGGCATACAGACTTTTGGTGGTTATTCCGAGCGGGTCGTTGTCGATCAGGATTTTGTTTTACGGGTACCTGAAAATTTGGATCTGGCCGCAACTGCTCCGTTATTATGTGCCGGTATCACGACCTATTCGCCATTAAGACATTGGAATGTCGGCCCCGGAAAAAAAGTGGGTATTGTAGGTATTGGCGGTTTAGGGCACATGGGCGTCAAGTTGGCCAAAGCCATGGGTGCTCACGTTGTCGTAATCACCACTTCCGCTTCAAAAATAGAAGATGCAAAGCGCCTTGGTGCTGACGAAGTGATTCTTTCCACAGATGAAACCCACATGAAAGATAATGCAGGTACCTTGCATTTTATTTTAGACTGCGTATCAGCACAGCACGATATCAATGCCTATTTAAGGTTGTTGAAAAGGGATGGTCAACTCACACTGGTAGGCGCACCTGCCGAACCGCTTCCCGTTGCGGCATTCAGTTTGATTCCTCAGCGCAAAAGTTTCTCCGGCTCAATGATCGGCGGTATTGCAGAAACGCAGGAAATGCTGGATTTCTGTGGCAAGCATAATATCGTTGCTGATATTGAACTGATCGATATGAAGGATATCAATGAAGCCTATGAGCGCATGTTGAAAGGCGATGTAAAATATCGTTTTGTAATTGATATGGCTTCGCTGAAAGGGTAGACGAGGTTACAGTGAATGAACTGCGGAAGGATAGATTCCAGACGCATAATATGCTGAAAAATAAAACAAAAAAGCGCAAACAGTTGATAGTCAACTATTTGCGCTTGCGTTTTGTGGTACCTCCAGGAATCGAACCAGGGACACATGGATTTTCAGTCCATTGCTCTACCATCTGAGCTAAGGCACCAGCCCTGTTATTTAAAGCGGGGCAAAGGTAAGTCCGCTTTACCCGAACATCCAAACTTTTTTAAAATATTTTCAAAAATAATACCTGGAGGGATTCAGCCCCTGGATTTTTTTGATTCCAGATTTCAAAAATTAGGTCGTCAACTTGAAGGGTGCAGAAACAGACTTGGCTTAGGAATTGAAAGAGACCGCTTTTTCACACCTTGCCACTTTTCTGAACTCAAAAAGTAATTGTAAGGGGGCATGAGCAAACGCTCACCCCCTTCTTTGTTTCTGCACCATTCGGATATAATAATTTTTTCCCTGAGTTCAAGCCCTGCATCGTACGATACAAAAAAACAACGTGTAAGCAGTGTTTTCCTTGTACCTTTGTGCGTCCTTATTTGCTTTTGAAGTCCGGCATAATCTCAACGATTACCAGGCTTCTTTTTTTGGCTTGACAGTGTATAAGATCAGAAACGAGCGTTATAGGTTATTTACGAACCGATCTTTCCTAAAATCTCCACTTCTACCCAACGTATTATCCATCTGGTGCGTAATGGTTATAAATCAACTTTGCCAACTGAATAGATATACCGTGTTCGTCAGCAAAAAACCATGTCACTAATTATTTCACCCATAAAAGCATTCTTTTATGCATCAATCAAAACATCTTGTTCTACACACATTCTTCAGTAAACCGTCTGCCTTCAGAACTTTTTTATTGCTGATTGCTTTCTTCTCCAGTCGCCTAAATGCGCAGCACACACCTTGCGCCACCGCGCCACCAACTTCTGAGGTTATGGCGGAAGTTGCCGCTGCAATGGTAAGTGCGAATAGCGGTTTGGAAACCTCTGATCCGCTTACCTGGAACATCCCGGTAAGAATTACCGTTTTCCAGCATGATGATGGGAGCGGCTGGTTAATTCCGGTGGATGAGGCTTATTTTGAAACGTTCCTTTCGGATATGAACGCCAAACTTGCCGGCGCGCCGAATACGTTCAATTTCTTTCGATGTGGCCCGATCAACTACATCAACGCCACCCAGTTGTATTTCGGTACGGTTCAGGCAGAGGATTATTCGTATAACAGTAATTTCCTGAACCTGTATATTTACAACGAATCAGGGCAGGCGCCGTACGCTTCATTTCCATGGGATCCGGTTCCCAATGTAGTACATCTCTCCTTTGGCACCGCTCATATTGCCAATGGAACAGGATTTCATGAGCTGGGACACGCTATCGGTCTGCTTCATACGTTCTCTCCTGAAGTGGCCTATAAAGTACCCGTGACACCTAATCAACAAGATAACCCCAATAATTTTGGAGGAAGGGAGTTAATGATAACTATTCCAGAGCCACCAGGATCACTTAAAGAATTTACAACTCCCAATGGATCATGGGCAGGGGATCGTGTTGAAGATACCCCTCCAGGTTGTGAACTAAATGCCACCTTCTGGCCATCTTCTGCTACCATCGCCGGTTGCCTGGACAGCGATCCGAATACACCCTGCGCGAATGGGTGTCTTGACGGGAACCCTAATACTCCATGTCTCACTGGCTGTGCCTGGGATTATAATAATTGCAAGTATGTAGGTGATTACCGGGACTACAATTATGATTTGCTCGTCGATTCCACCGATGTTTTAGTCAAAAACTATATGTCATATACAGGCTCCTGCCGCCAGCAGTTCACACCGGGACAGTTGAAAAGGGCCAACGACATATCTAATCTTTATTTTAATGACTACTATCAAAGCGACCTGTGCGGTACTTTGAAAGACAGGGTGGAAATCAAGAATACCAACACCGGCCTTGGCCGGGTTAATCTTCGGATAACAGATAAAGATGTACCGCAGGATTATACGCAAACCATTGACGACCCGCAGGGTAATTTTAGCGGTAAATTACTATCCCAGAACCTAACCAGGCTGGTAAAAGCAGATGTGAAACGGTTCAGGAGATATGCACAAAGCGGAATTTATGACGTTACAAAAAATGATAATGACTGGACATCCGGGCTTACCGCTTATGACCTGAGTTTGATTTCAAGACATATACTGGGACTTGATACACTTGCAGACGGGTATGATATGCTTGCCGCAGATGCCAATAAAAGCAATACAATTACCACATTCGATATTGTCCTGTTCCGCAAATTATTACTCGGGACGCTTGACTCCCTTCCTGCCTATACCCAGCCGTGGCGGTTTATTCCGGAATTCGTAACCCACGCCCCATTAGATAATAGCGGGGTTGCACTAAGGGAAGAATTTGACGGTATAGGTTTTGATGACCCCTTTATCATGTCCTTTCCGGGTACACCGATTAGTGGCACTGTGGCTGCCAGTACCTATTGTGATCCAGGCTGGCATTTTCCTATGCGCTCTGATCGCCCGCACAATGGGTTTGATGCTGTAAAACTGGGTAATGTAAACGGCGATTACTCTGATGTGCCGCTGAACGTTTGCCCGGATGAAGTGGTAATGTTGGTGCCGAATACTTCGCTCGATCAGCACGATGTGGTGAATTTAGAGATGAAGGGGTTTGATTTTCAGGGAGTTGGCGCGTTTCAGATTGGTATAAAGGCCTCCACTGAAGATTTTGAATATATCAGTTCGGAAAGTACCAATCTGCCGGATTACACCGAAGAGGAATCCGTTGGAGGATTAATTAACGGAAAAGGCGGTCTGAAATTCCTGTGGTTGAGCAGCGATAATACGGCAAAATCTCTGACTAATGGGGCAAGTTTATTCAGTGTTAAACTCAAAGCCAAAAAACCAATTTCGGATTTGAGCCAGGTATTATCGTTAGATAAAAGCGTACTGGAAACGTTCTTTATTGCTCCTGATGGCTCCTGTGTGGATAATACCAGTTTACAAATCGGCGTATCTGTTGCGGATGGATTCCGTGGTGCGTCGGAGGACAGGAATGGGAAGAAAGTTATGGCCACCGGCAGCGAAACCAAAATTTATTGTATCCCCAATCCAGCAACTGACAATGCTAAAGTTTTATTCGATGCATCAACAGCATTTGATGGAAAGATTTCTATCTATGATGCATACGGGAAACTTCTTGAAGAAATAAGCCAACGGTTTGAGCCGGGCCGTAATATTGTCACCCTGAGTGATTTTGCACGGTTACCGGTAGGGGTATTAAATATCAGTATTTTTGACGGCGCAGAAAATTATTCTGTGCGTGTTGTAAAGCAATAACATTACTCACTAATGGTGGTCGTTATCCGAAACGACCACCATTCTTTTTTTAAGTAACCCATGCGCTATTTTATTATATTACTATTGATTGGTTCCATACCCCTTCGTGCAATTTGCCAAACGGCTCCTGTTCAATTATGGGAAGCAAGCGAGTTTGTAGAAAATTTTCAAATTAAAGGCCCGACAATTCAACTCGACAAGTTTCAGAATACCTACATGTTAACACCCCAAAAAGATGTAAATCCATTTACCGGATTTACATTAGTTAAATATGATACGGTTGGGAATGCCCTGTGGAACGTTAACTATCCGCCAGGAATTATTGGGCAACTCTACGGCAGTTTCACCTTGGACAGTTTAGGATATTCTTATGTCGGCATTTGGTTTGATGGGGGATTACCGAACTATGATGCCGATGCCCTTTTGGTGAAATACTCACCTGAAGGAGAGACAATCTGGGAGAGAAATTACGGATTAAATCAGGCTGGAGACAGTTATATTTTTTATTCCGAAATGGACTCTCTTGGCAGGCTTATTGTACTTGGAATGAATTTGAGCGATGCAGAGGAAGCGGATAATTTTCTGTTTATCTCGTGTTTAGATGTGGCTAATGGCGATACGCTTTGGAGAACGACCATCCCCGGAATATACTACCCTCAAAATCTGAAAATATGCAACGACCGGATCGAGGCGCTTGTTACGCAATACCTGCCGGATAGCAAATATTACGGAATTGTTCAGTTAGATTTTAGCGGACAGGTATTTCAACACTTTTCAAAACCTTATTCAGGGCATGAAATAGATTTTAACCATATATCTAAAAATGGAGAGGTTTTATTAGGGAATCGGTCATTTGGTTATAATGTAACAAAATTAAATCCGGAAGGAGATACCTTGTGGAGGTACAAACTACCGGAAGGCGATGGGTTGGTAGGCCAGAAGGTATTATATGTTAATGATGACTCTGGAGGGTATATTTATGCCACAGGTAATAGGGTCGATTCTATTTTAGGAACACAAGCATTAACTACGAAATTTACTTCAGACGGAGAAGTTCTTTGGCAAAAGCCTTATGATTTGGAGTTGGGGAATTTTGGAGACGGTAGTGGATATGTAACTACTGATAGTAATTTTGTTTATACAACAGGGTCAGCACAACGTGCAGATGGAGTTAATTTACTATTCATCCTTGTTCATGATAAAATATCTGGAGAAATTATTTACGAAATTCTTTTAGAACACGGAAAAGTTCACTCAGGAGTTAAGGTAATTCCTGTTAATGGCGACCTTATTTATCTTGGATGGACGCATGAACAGACTTCAACAAGTCTTAATGTTGTTACTGGATGTTTTAGGTTGCCCAAAATAACCTCAACAGTAGAGGTTGGTAGTTCGATTTCAAATATAAGTATATTTCCCAATCCAACGGCAGATTGGATACAAATCACCGATATTGATACTCAGATTTTCAAGCAAATGGTAATATATGATGCAAGTGGGCAGATGGTTAAAAACATTGAGGTAGATGGCAGTTCCTTACATTTTTCATTATCTTCCTTTCCGGCGGGAACATATATTATTGCGCTGAAGGGTGTTGGCGTTCGGTTAAATAAGAAGGTTGTAAAGCAATAATTTTTTCACAGGAGGTATTGGCCTATCGGGCTAATGCCTCCTTTTTTGTGCGCCTGGCACGGGCGCACAAAAAAGTCGTCGGACATAGGAGTAATAACATTCGGAAGTCAGGAACAATAACTGATGGTTGAAGCGAAGAGAACACGTAAAACAGTTGAATTGAAAAAGGTAGTCTAACTTACTGTTTATCAATATCTTTGATTGTGGGCGACTACTTTTTAATTTTAGGTTTAAACTAATCTTTGAATATGAGCATACAGCAAGAGCTGAAAAGGAAATTACAGACGCTAATTTATCCTTCAGGGACGAAACACCTGGACGAGAAAAACAGCATCTACTTGGGAACCACAAGGCTTAGGGACGTACCTGGGCAGGTGGATGAATTTTTCAGATTGTGGTTTATAAGATTCAATAATTTGACGAAGCGGTTTTTCTTTTTGAGGGACTTTATTGAGAGTTGGTGGAGAAATCACAGGTTCATTAGTTTTCTGGAGTATCAGGATGTGTACAAAGATAAGATGGTCAAAGACGGGACGGAGATACAGAAAAGGTATCCCGTTTACAAGATGTTGGGCATAGCCAGCGAGAGCCACAGGCAAAGGTTTGTGAACAGTTACCCGAACAGATTGGACGGATATTTTCACTTGATGAAAACCAAAAACGCCGACCTCTGGAATATCTTCAATAGTCGTCATACAGTGAGGCTACCCTTTGGGGAATCTGAAAAGCATAGCTATGTATTAGGTGGAACCGGGAGTGGTAAAAGTGAACTTTTGAAGCATCTGATTTTGCAGGATATTGGAAAGGGCGAAAAATGTGTGATCGTCATTGAACCGAATGGCGACCTATCGGAACAGATCGTAAGACAGCAAGGCATACCACAGGAAAGGTTGATTTATATTGATTGTAGCCTCCCTCCCGCACCCCTTCCCTGAACCCTTTTGAACTGGTTGATTCATCGCGTGGCTTGGAGTTGGAAAAGCAAAGTCAGATTATCAGGGTAGCCTTGCAACAGATTTTTCAGGGTGACGGCCAGCCCCTCACCTTGCAAATGCAGTCAATCATGGAGCCTTGTTTAGAAATCATAGCACAGCAAAAAGGAACCCCCAAAGACTTGCAAAGGTTTATGCTTGCGGGGGTGAATGAAGATTTGTTGGAAGCGGGGAAAGCCTCACCCAAACACGGGGACTTTTTTCAGCGAAAGTTTAACGATGCAAATATCAACCCATCGCGTCAGGGTATCTAGCAAAAATTGATGGAATTTTGTGTGCGGAAAAACGGGACCATGTCAAAACGCTTGAGAGTTGTTTTAATTTTAGATTTCAAATTTCAGATTTGGCCACGATACGTTGTTCCTTTCCATGAAAATGATGAAAGGGCCTTATCACAAGGCCCAAATCTTACATCTGAAATCAAAAAGCAACTCTTAAATGGTACCAATCCTCAAGTGGTTGACGACCTGAAATCTGCAATCAAAAAAACGGGAGCCATTCAATTAAGAATGGCCCCCGTCGCAATATTTCTGAATTTCAAAATGGTTACCTCAAAAGTAATATTCATTACTCACTCACCACTCACCACTACAACGTCGCTTTCACTTCATTGATGATGTATGCTTCGACTACGTCACCAACCTTCATATCATTGAAGTTTTTGATAGTTAAGCCACATTCCATGCCATTTTTCACCTCTTTCACATCTTCTTTGAAGCGTTTGAGGGAAGAAAGTTCGGCATTTTGACCTGCATTGGCCGGGTAAATAACAATACCGTCGCGGATAATACGGACGTAATTGTTTCTGGCGATTTTGCCTTCCTGTACAAGACAGCCGGCAACAGTACCCACTTTGGTGATTTTGAACACCTCGCGGATTTCCACCTGACCCATGATTTCCTCTTCTTTCGTCGGCTCCAACATACCCTCCATTGCAGACTTAATCTCCTCAATGGCTTCGTAGATGATAGAGTACATTTTGATTTCGACGCCTTCTTTTTCTGCGAGTTTACGCGCAGTAAGCGAAGGACGCACCTGGAAACCAACGATGATAGCGTCGGAGGCAGAGGCGAGCATGACGTCGGAATCGACGATCTGGCCCACTGCTTTGTGGATGACCACCACCTGGATTTTTTCCATGGAAAGTTTGATCAGCGAGTCGGAGAGGGCCTCAATAGAACCGTCCACGTCACCTTTTACGATAAGTTTCAGTTCTTTAAAGTTACCCAGTGCCAATCGGCGGCCAATTTCTTCCAGACTGATCCGTTTGGTAGAGCGGTTGGATTGCTCGCGGAGGATCTGAGCGCGTTTAGTAGCGATTTGTTTCGCTTCCGATTCAGAAGAGGCTTCTTTCAGTTTCTCACCTGCCTGCGGCGCACCTCCAAGACCCAAAATCAATACCGGCATAGCTGGTCCTGCTGATGTGATCTCTTTACCACGGTCGTTAAACATGGCCCGAACACGTCCGGAGTACTCACCCGCGATTATCGGGTCACCTTTGTCGAGTGTACCGTTTTCGATCAGCACTTTTGTTACATAGCCCCTGCCTTTTTCCATCGACGCCTCCAGAACAGTACCCGTTGCACGGCGTTTTGGATTGGCTTTAAGATCGAGGATTTCGGCCTCCAGTGCTACTTTCTCCAGTAATTTATCAATATTTAAACCTTTTTTCGCTGAAATATCTTGGCTTGGAAATTTACCACCCCAGTCTTCAACGAGCAGGTTCATCTGTGCGAGTTCATTTTTAATCCGCTCGGGATCAGCGCCGTCTTTATCAATTTTGTTGATAGCAAATACGATTGGCACACCGGCAGCCTGTGCGTGGCTGATGGCCTCTCGGGTTTGCGGCATGATAGAGTCGTCTGCAGCAATTACAATAATAGCAATATCCGTTACTTTGGCACCACGGGCACGCATCGCAGTAAACGCTTCGTGACCAGGCGTATCGAGGAAGGTGATACGGCGATCTTCGCCTTCGACCTGTACTTTTACTTCGTAAGCCCCGATGTGCTGGGTGATACCGCCGGCTTCACCTCCTGCTACATTGGCTTTACGGATAAAGTCGAGCAACGAAGTTTTACCATGGTCAACGTGACCCATTACGGTAACAATTGGCTGACGTGGGCGGAGGTCTTCAGGATCATCTGTTTCGTCCTGTACCTCCATTTGCTCTTCAGCAGAAATGAACTGCACTTCGAACCCAAATTCGCTGGCTACCACCTCGATAATTTCAGCGTCGAGGCGCTGGTTAATCGAAACAAAGATGCCCAGTGCCATACACGCTTTGATAACATCAATAGGTTTGACATTCATCAGTGCGGCAAGGTCGGATACTGAAACAAATTCAGTTACCTGGAGCTGACCAGTTTGGTTGGCTGCCAATTCGGCCTGTTCTGCACGTTC
The DNA here is from genome assembly GCA_044350415.1 of Saprospiraceae bacterium. GTDB lineage: Bacteria > Bacteroidota > Bacteroidia > Chitinophagales > Saprospiraceae > M3007. Next base: position 30,822 of record JBILHQ010000029.1, read on the forward strand.
GCGCCTTACATCCCGTTTGTCGCGCCGCACCTTCTGGCGTTTTCGGCTTGCTCCGGCACCCATGCGGGCCATTGTTTGCCTGATTTGGTTTTCAATATCCTTTTGTGATACTTCTCTTGGTGCGGAAGGATTACCAGTTCCGGTCGCACGGCCTACGCCGCCGCCGCCAGTGCGGCCACCGCCGCCGCCTTGTGCGCGGCCTACGCCGCCACCGCCTGGTTGTGCACGGCCTACGCCGCCGCCGCCTTGTGCGCGGCCTACGCCGCCGCCGCCTGGTTGTGCACGGCCTACGCCGCCACCGCCTGGTTGTGCGCGACCTACACCGCCGCCGCCACCTCTGCGATCACCCTGGTTGCCCGACATTGAAGCCTGTAAAGACTCTGCGGTAACAGGGCGCTGCACTTGTTTGCGTTTGCGTTTTTGGCGTTCAGCATCACTGACACTACCGGGTGTTTGTGCGGCTCGTTCAGCATCGGTACCGCCTGCTGTTTGCGGGGGACGATTTGCTGAGTTGTCCCGGCGGGTGGGATCACCGCCACCTGCCCGGTTGCGGTCATCACGCCGGCCACCGCGGTTGCGGTCGTCGCGGCGTCCACCAGGAGTGGTTTTGTTGCCACTGCCTTGTTCTTTAGGTTTTTCCAGATTTATCCGGCCCAACACTTTAAGGCCGCGAAGTTGCGGCGAGTCTGCGCGGTAAAGCTCTGAACTTTCCTCTTCTCCACCTTCTGTCTTAGTTGTAACAGGAGGCGGTGTTGGTGCCTTAATAATCACCGGTGCCTGTACAGAAGGAGTAGCCCTGGGCGTCTGGGGCTGACTTACTTCAGGCGTTACACGCGGAGGTGGTTCAGGCCGTGGCTTTTGGGTTACAACTGGTTTGGGCTCCGGTTTAGGTGGGTTGAGATCAATTTTACCTACGACACGAAGTTGTGGTAATTCTCGTTTTAAGGATATAGATTCCTCCCGCGGGGTATTGAGATCGGGTTTGGCTACAGGGCGGGACATTTCTTCCCGTCCGCCAAGGTTAACCTTAGGCAATGATACCGGCGGGTGAGCATGCGTGGGGGCAGTTCCATGCATTTCAACCGGATCTTTTTTCATTACAGGGCGAAGCAGTTTTTCGGCTTCTTTTTTGATAGCAATATCTTTGTGAAATTCTTTCTTAAGAACATCAAGCATTTCGTCGCTAATCTCCGCGGTTGCTTTTTCCTCGACCCCGGAAAAGCCTTTACCATGCAGCGCCTCTACAATGGTATGGAGACCAACATTGAAATCTTTTGCTACCTTAATTAATTTTAATGCCATGCAGTTGTTTTTCCTGCTGAGAGGGCAAAATCAAAAAATGCCCTTCAGGAATGATAAAAATAAAATAATTATTTATTAAAAGGGCGCAAAGCGCCTGTAATGCTAAGAGTATTTGAAGACGATAAATAATTTAATGAAAAAAAAAGCTGTAAAGCGCCGCAAAGATACGCTAAAAAATCAAAGCAATAATAATTAATTTGTAATCATACTTAATTATGATTACGATGCACTTTATCACTTCAGTATCCAGTATTTTTGCCCCATGCATTTAGTTGTGATTGGGGGCGGAGCCGCGGGTTTTTTCGGGGCCGTTACCGCTTCGGCATTAAATCCCTCGCTGAAAGTTACTATCCTGGAACGGGGAGCCGGTTTTTTACAGAAAGTTAAAGTAAGCGGCGGCGGCCGTTGTAATGTAACGCATGCCTGCTTTGATCCACGCGAGTTGATTCGCTTTTATCCCAGAGGCAGTCGGGAAATGGCAGGACCATTTACCCGTTTTGGACCTGAAGAAACGGTTAAATGGTTCGAACAACGAGGCGTAAAGCTTAAAACAGAATCAGATGGCAGAATGTTCCCGGTAACAGATCAATCTCAAACAATAATTGATTGTTTATGGCAAGCCGCAAAAAAAAATGGGGTGGTAGTAATGACATCTTGCCGGGTGGAAAGGTTGAGCCGCCTCGCCGGTGGCCAATGGGAGATCATTACGAATACACAACCGCCTTTGGTGGCCGACAAGGTGCTGGTGACCACAGGAAGTAGCGAAACCATCTGGAAACTGTTAGAGCAACTGGGGCATCACATCATTGCTCCGGTCCCGTCGCTGTTTACTTTTAATACGAAAGATACCAGATTGCGCGAGCTGGCGGGGATATCTGTTCCTGCTGCCACACTGGAAGTACCTGCCTTGAAATTGCAGACACAGGGACCTTTGCTCATTACTCATTGGGGACTTAGCGGGCCTGCCGTACTGCGATTGTCGGCGTGGGGGGCACGAATATTGCACGATATTAACTACGATTTTGTCTTAAAAATTAATTGGGCAGGAAGTGGCCGACCTGAAAAAGTGCTGGAGGATTTGACACAGATAAAAATGGCACAAGCCAAAAAACAAGTTGTCACACATGCCCAATTCGGTCTTCCGCAGCGGTTGTGGCAAAATCTCTGCACTGCAGCAGCCATTCCCGCTGAAATGCGTTGGGCAGATACCGGAAAAAAAATGATGGCAGACCTGGCGGGCCAGTTGTGTGCCGGTCAATTTGCGATCAAAGGGAAAAGCACATTTAAAGAGGAGTTTGTAACGGCGGGCGGGGTTGATTTAAAGGAAGTGAACTTTAAAACATTCGAAAGCAAGATCTTGCCCGGACTTTATTTTGCGGGAGAAGTGCTTGATATTGATGCCATTACCGGAGGTTTTAATTTTCAGGCAGCCTGGACAGGAGGGTGGATTGCGGGGAATAGCATTTAGAAGGATTTGCGATTTACGATTAATTCGATTTACGATTAATACAAGATCCTGGCCATACCTTCCATCCAGAAAGTATGCTGGGATCTTGTATTAATCGTAAATTAAATCAATCGTAAATAAAAATGGGTTATATTGCCGAAGCAACATAACCCATTTAATTTTTTGCCAACAACTATATTAGTTGGAAGAAGTTAATTTTAACTCCTTGATACGTGCTTTTTTGCCGATTAATCCACGGAGATAGTACAAACGGGCACGACGAACGTGACCGCGTTTTATCACCTGAATTTCTGCGATATTAGGATTGGAGTATGCGAAAATACGCTCTACTCCCACGCCATGCGACATTTTGCGAACAGTAAAAGACTTGGTCGGGCCATGTCCTTTAATCTGGATCACATCTCCGCGGTATGCCTGCTCGCGGGTTTTATCACCTTCTGTAATCTTATAGGTGACAATAATGGTGTCGCCGGTGTTGAAGTTCGGAAACGCAGGCTTTATGAGCAACTGGTCCTGAACAAACTGAATGGCTTCCAATTCTTTCATCGTAATTTACTACCTTTAATAAAAAGAGGCGTAAAGGTACTGATATTTGCGGGACAAAAAAGAAAACTTTAAAAAAAATAAATATCAGATTTATATTAGGTGCTGTGAGCATGCCGGCTGTATGGTTGCTAATTTTTTAATTTTCAATTAGAGGAATCTGAAATATGCTGTTTATGATTTTTTATTTGTGAATAAGCGGCATGTCTGCGAATTATTTGAACTGAAAAAATCAATATTTTATGGTTCTGCGGATCAAAGACAAAAGCATTTACCGGGGTGATTTGAAGTCAGGCTCTGCAACCATAAAGTAGTGGTTTCCAAGAAAAAAAATCCAGGCATGCTCTTTTTTTGTTAATGTTTGCAAACACGCTTTGTGATTCGATGTCGTAACACTTAACTTTGCGACACAAAAGAAAATAGCATGGTTCAGCCTTGCGAAATGCTTTTGAACACATCAATTTTTTAATTCAACTAATTTTTTGCACAATGAAGAAATTTCTCATGCTTCCCCTTCTCGCCCTCATTCTGATGTCGGCTACTGGTGTCACCACTTATAATGTGAACACAGGAACCAGCAATATCGTTTGGACCGCTTATAAAGTAACCGGACAGCATACTGGTAATGTAAAAATAAAGAACGGTTCTTTAACCGTTGCTGATGGCAAATTGACTGGTGGTTCCTTCGAAGTGGACATGACGTCCATTTCCTGCACTGATATGCAGGGTGAATATGCCGACAAATTGATCGGACACATCAAATCTGATGACTTTTTCGGTGTGGCAAAATACCCAACCGCTAAGTATATGATCACTAAGGCGATCCCGACTGATTCAAAAGGTAACTACAAAATTGTAGGTAACCTGACGATCAAATCAACTACTAAAGAAGTGAAGTTCAACGCTAATGTTGCTGAAGCAAACGGCGCTGTTACGGCAACTGGTAAAATGACTATTGACCGTTCTGAATTTGATGTGAAATACGGTTCCGGTTCGTTTTTTGATGGCCTCGGCGACAAAACGATCTATGACGATTTCGATCTTCAGATCTCCCTGTCTGCTGGTAAATAATTTTTGCGGCTCCCTCCGCAACGACGCTATATATACCCGTTCTGGTGGTTTATTCCCATCAGGACGGGTATTTTTTTATGCAATTTTTAAGAAAAAGTGGAAATTTACTTCACACGGGCATATCTTTGTGGGCATTTCATTACGGAGCCCCAAACAATGAAAAAGTCGGATTCGCGGATACTGTTTCCCCGAATTTGGCGTTAATATGTTTTAATTATTGTCATTTTGAAATAAAACAATTGTCCATACAGGTATGCATCGATTCTCTACTCGGATATTATTTATTCTGCTCAGCGGTGTTGCAATGAGTGCCACCCTTCCCCTCAAGCGGGAGATGCGGCTTCCGTCTTTTTCTGTTAACTCCGAAATGGCCCGCTTTTTTCGTCCTGGTAACCGGTCACTACCGGCGAATGTTGTCTCATTATCCAATCCCACAGCAGCAGATAGCGTAGCAACCGCATTTAAAGTTTTGCTGTTTAATTACAGCGCCTACGATTCCATTTATGCGGCGCAAATGCGCCATTTTCTGGAACGGGAACTGCCGGGAGCATCTCTCACTGATTTTTTTGATGGATCGGCCGACTACTTTGGAAGGATGCTGGAGAGCCAACAAGCTGTTGTTATTGCCTATCCATTTGCGGGCGATAATGAGCAATTGGCTGCTTATGGTAAGAAATTAGATGCCTTTATCCGAAATGGTGGTCTCGTGGTTATTTCCGGTACACACGGGTATGAAGCCTTACACCAATTAGGGCTGCTGGAAGTTGATAATGCCTATTATTACGATGGAGGAAGTGTGCATATCAGAAAAGATAATCACCCACTGATGTCGGGAATTCCTACTGATTTTACGGTGAATAATTATATCTACGCCTTCGATTTGGTCGATGCGGGATTTGTTTCCCTGGCTGAAACGGAAGGAATGCCGGTAATTGGATATAAAGAAATAGGTGAAGGCAAGATCGTTTATCTCGGTCTGGAATATTACGACGATGAATTTTTACCATCCAGGCTGTTAAAAAATGCCTTTAAATGGGCTTTGCCCGAACCAGTAATACCCGTAATTCCTGTCGCTGTTGTTGCTGTTCCTGCAAAAGTACTTGCCGCCAAACGTTCCGAAGAAGTGTTTTATACCGGTTCTTCGCAGCGTTTTGATTTGAAAGTCTACCCAAATCCATACATGGAAAAAGCCTCTTTAGAGGTCAATTTGGATAAGACTTCTGTTATTTCTGTTGAAATGACTACCGAAACAGGTTCTGTTGTCGCTAATCTGTTGCCACAACGCACCCTGCCGGCAGGATATTTCCGGATTGACGTACCGGATGTCAAACCAGGCATTTATTTTATTAAATGCAAGATTGGCGGACATGTTGAGGTGCGGAAGGTAGTGAAAGTGGCGCAACTGTAATACAGGAACGCGGACCATTCCAATTCCCCCATGAATTATTTTCAATAAGACTATTCCGAAGTCGGTTAGTTCGCCAGATGCGCCAAAAGCACATCACGCGCAGTTGTCCAATGCCTATTTGGATAGCGGTCGTTGTCCAGGTCCGTCATTTTTGCCCGGCCATCCAACATGTCGCGCATGTACTGCATACCCTGCCAGGCCGGGTATAGTTCCTGTTTTCCTGGCTCGAATATTCGGGCAATCCTGATCATCAAATTAAGCAATCCCAGGCCGCCGGGCCGGAACAAGCCAAATTGCTGGCCGGTAACTTCGCTGGCTATTACCCTAAGTTCGCGGGCACTGAATTGATCCCCTGCGATACGGAGAAAGCGGGGTGTAGCCGAATCAAGTGCAGCGTTGGCGGTGAATGCCGCGGTGTCGTCCATTGTTGTGAAATCCATCCGCTGGTCGGAATTCCCCCAGGAAAGAATTCGCTTTTGTTTGAAAAGAATCAATGGCATTTGGCCGGTGAGCATGTCGGTAAACGGGCCATTAAAAATCGAAGTGGCAGCGATCGGTGTAGTGTCAAGGTAACTATGGAATTCCCTGCGCCAGTCTAAATTGCGGTTATTTCCACCTGGCAAACCCGTAAAGTCCAACGAATAGTCGGAGGGAATAAAACGCGGCACACCAGCCACAACGGCAGCATCCAGCAATACTTTTTGGGTGTTAATAATTACTTCGCGTAACCCCGACAGGGCCGAAACAACGCAGGACACCCCCGCACAGGCTTTTGCTACTGCTGAGACATTGGTCATATCCGCTTTCCATACTGTTACGCCGAGGTGTTCCAGGTTCTTTATTTTTTCCGGATCAGTGGCAGCACGGACTACAGCGCGCACTTCGGCTCCTTTTTCAAGAAGTGACTTGACAATTCTTCCTCCAAGATTACCGGTCGCGCCGGCTACGAGTATTATTTTTTTCAAGTTGTTTGTTTTTTTGGCGAAGGTAATGTGGGCGGGGGATTTTTTCAATTGCAAATATTACCTATTTCCCACGCACAGGCTTCAGCGAAAACCCATATTCCCATACTTTATTCCCCGGTATGGTATATTCCTCATGCACGGGCGCGCCCCAGGAATTGTCGCCTCCGACGCCCATTTGCAGCAAGTCGATATTCCAGGTGATAAAATCGCGGGGAAAGAGATCAGCGCCGTGCTTGGAGACATTCGGAACTAATCCGGAGGCGGAGGTTTCGCCCTGTATATCTGGTTCAAAATCAAGGTCTTGCTGGGTCAGTTGCCAGGCATTCACCGATAGTGGCTGCTCCTTGTACGTGACCTGAAGTCCAATCCCATCGGCATTGGTCAAAGTCATGGTACGGACGTCCGTTTTATTACCCGATTCCTGCGGGCGGGTATAGGGATAAAGTTGTGACCATACAGTGCCTTTGTACAACCCGATAGCCGCGGATGATTTCCGGTCCCAATAACTTTCGTGGGGCCCACGGCCATACCATTCCATGAACTGGAATTCCTGGGGCAGGGTGAGCGACAGACCGATTCGGG
>JBILHQ010000379.1:0-3429 GCA_044350415.1 Saprospiraceae bacterium
TATTTTCCGTTCATCTGCGTTCTTCGTCGGTTAAAATGTCCCGCATTAAGCCCTCCTCAAGCCTTGATGAACAAAAAATCTATCGCGCCAATTCACAGGCTATTCGGTGGATGCGGCACTAGTTTATGGGCATGTACAATTAGCATCCATCAACATAATTGCCGTGACATTGAAAATACCCATATTCGTCCCGGTGGGCGCACAAATCTGCAATGTGCCGGTACTCGCAGTAAAAGTCTGCGTCATAGTTGCTAAAGGGGTACTGTAGGTTAAGTTAAATGGCGGTGTGCCGGTGAAACTCAAGTTGACTGTTTTGCATGACCCTTCACAGAAGTTGGGATTAGCTGTTGTCAGAGTCACTGTTGGTGTTGGCTGCCAGACAATTTGTGTTGCATTGGAAAAATCAAGGCAAGGGTCGGACAGGTCCACATTTCCACCTGTATTATTACCTGCCACAGCCGACAGATAGTAAGTCACTCCCGTTTGCATAGGCGGTGCGAATGTAAAGTTGGGTATATTGCTGATAGCAATAATGCTGCCTGCGGTATCGGAGGGATTGCTAAACAGCACATATTGCAGCACGTCGTTTGCATCTAGGATAGCGTTGTTGTTATGGGTAATTGTAGCGGAAACGTTGGTGCAGAAAATCGCGGGAGGTTGGGCCAATATTGTACCCGCGTTAGTAAGGCACAGGCAATTAGAAGCAGGAAAACCTGCTGGTATCTCTCCCATGCCATACGGGAAACCTGAGGGGTTTATCTCGCATTCGAAGGTCGTCGAGTTGTTCGGCAGATCAAAACTAAAAAGATCACTACCAGTACAATTTGGGTCTAAAACCCCGGTATAAATGCCTGCGTTTGGCCCACTGCTTATAGTGGCCGTTGAACCAAAACATGAATTCGAATAACTGTATAGTATGTTAGCGGTTAGTGGATTGCCGATTTGTATGGTTGCCAGTCCAAAAGTTGGAGGCATATTTGATATATCTGTGATAAAAGCATGCAGCACGCCATTCCAATAAAAAATCTCATCCATGATAATAGTATTTGGAGGAAAAGTGCCTACCAGAAATAGTGTATTGGTGGTGGGATTATACTCATAAAGGCTGCTAACAGATGATCCGCCTACGATGTCTGCTCCAGAGAGATAAACATTACCGTTGGGTGCTAAAACACCTCCAAGATAGAAAATATTTCCTGGAGGATTTAGCGTGGATATCGGAACTGGATTCGGAGGATCAAATACATAAATAATATCTTGTCCTGTCATAACAACTTGCCCATTGGGCAAAGGCACAAGATCGCCTGTTCCACCCTGAAACAGTGAAAATGGGATTTCGAATTCCGGGCAAAATGTACAGGTACTGACATCGTACGACCCTAACACTATTCCTCCTGGTCCATTACCGGCTATGTACAGTTCTTGAGCATACATTAAAGAAGAAGAAAAATAAATGCATAATGTGCTAAAAATCAATATTTTTTGCATAAAATATGAAAATTGATATGTTATGAATTGCATATTATACAACGATAGGTATAGTCACCGCGAAGTGGTTTTGTAATTGCTCGGTTTCCCTCCGCCCCGCTGACTGCGTTGTAAAGCCTCGCCGATGCGCTGCATCGCCTGTGTTTTACGCCTTGTCAACGGAACTGATGAAAACCGATCATTTTACAAAACCACTTCGCGGTGACTATAAGCTGATAAATGGCTACAGTCGACCATAGTTACCAATATACCAAACACACATCTTAAGTGGAAGTTGTTTTCGTAAAACCTAATGTACAATTTGGGCAAAAAGAATGCTTTTGACCGCTACAATTTGGGCATTTGAGCCAATAGGTGTTGCGGTAGGACGCCATCTGGAGGTTGTGTAAAAAGGTCGAAAGGGCAAAACTGAAAAACAGTCGATAAATCATATTCTGATTTCCGAGCGTTCTGCCTTCCCGAAGGTTGTAAACCTTCGGGAAGGCAAGGGACTGGTGACTTTTAATTTTTCCGTAAAAAACCAGGCGGTGTTTCTCCTGCCTTTTTACATCGACTCTCAGCGACACCCACGGCCAATAACTGATAATGTTCCATGTACTGGACAGTCACCTTTCATAAAACTCTATAGGCAAGCGGTCTGGGTCAGCAATAAAAGTAAACCGTTTATTGGTAATTTCATCAATTCGAACAGGTTCGGCTTCGATGTCATGCCGGGATAAAAAGGCGATGACGTGATCTAAATCGGCCACTTCAAATGCTAAATGGCGCAGCCCGGTCGATTCAGGCCTGGATGGCCTTGGTGGTGGATTCGGAAATGAGAATAGTTCAATTACGTAATCACCCTGTAATGCCAGGTCCAATTTATACGATTCCCTTTCTTCGCGGTATGTTTCGTTGATAATCGTGAGCCCTAAAATCTCCGTATAGAATTTTTTAGAGACTGCATAGTTACTACAGATAATGGCGATATGATGGATTTTATGGAGCATAAGCGATTAATACTTAATGATTGGTACGATCCTCCTCAAGTCCTTACCGGCAATCCACACATAATACATGCCCGGTGGCAGGGTAGCGAGGTTCAGCGTGCGCCGTACTCCGGCTGGTACATCAGTATTGTCCGTTGTCACTATTCTGCCCAGATTATCCACCAACTTCACCGAAGTAGTAGCACTGCCATTACAGGTGATATGGAGGATGTCGGAAGTCGGATTAGGAGCTACGATGATGGTAAAGTCCTCCTCCGGGGATGGTGTTCCGGTGGTAAGGAAGACTTGCACGGCATCTGTAGCACTACAACCTCCAGTGTTAACCACTGTTACCGAATATGTCCCGGCTGCGTTGACCAAAATAGTAGCGGTAGTGGCCCCGGTAGACCAGAGATACACCGAGCCCGTACCAGTTGCGCTGAGGACCGTATCTTGTCCAGCCAGTAAAATAATATCAGGGCCTAAAGTGATCACTGGTAATGGATTCACGGTGACCACTGCTACTGCGGTGTTGCTGCATCCTGCTGTTGTACCTGTTACCGTATAGGTAGTGGTATTGGAAGGTGATACACTAACTGCACTGGTGGTAGCGCCAGTATTCCAAACATAAGCTGCTGCGCCGTTGGCAAACAGGACGGTAACTTGTCCGGCACAAATCGTGGCGTTATCGACGGCCATAGTTGGTACAGCGTTAACGGTTACTTGCGCGGTGACAGGTTCGGAAACACAACCCGCTGTTGTTCCGGTGATGGTATACGTGGTGGATGCGCTGGGCGTTACAGTGATGGTATTGCCCGTTTCGCCAGTGCTCCAGGCGATGGTTTCGGCGCCGTTGGCGGTCAACGTCGCTGCTTGTCCGGCACAAATCGTGGCGTTATCGACGGCCATAGTTGGCACAGCGTTAACAGTTACTTGCGCGGTGACAGGTTCGGAAACACAACCCGCTGTTGTT
>JBILHQ010000380.1:0-3415 GCA_044350415.1 Saprospiraceae bacterium
GGATAAGCGTGTTCGGCATTCATCCCTTCGGCACTGCCATTCAGGTAAATGTACTGCGTGGGGTCCTGCGTGGGGTCGAGGTACAGCGCATGGCCCGTGTAAATACAACGCACGGTATCGTCGTCAATAGCCAGTACTTTGGAATATAAAGTATCCCGGGCAGGGCCATACTCTAGCACCGTGATCGGCAAAAAACGATCAGTAAGACTGTCTAACAATGCCGGGCCAGAGACGCCCGGGAAAAGAAATTGAAAGGATTGCGACTGAACAGCGGTGGCTGAGCAAAACAGAAAAAGGACAACAATTCGGGACAAACGGGACATAAATATGATTTGAGGATGCAAGGTACGGGTAGAAAGTTGAACACTGAATATCGAACACCGAATATCGAATGTCGAAGTTGCGTAGCGTCCACCGTAAGAGAGACAATTTCAGGTCATTCTTTGAAATAAACCAATATCGCAGTTATACTTCGCGCTGGGAGGTTTTGTGCATGGCCTTTGGCCTAAACTATTGATTTTGAGCGCTCAATATGACAGTTAATGCAGCCTTTCAGGCGGCGTTCAGTATAACGCTACACTACTTCAAAATTCGGTGTTCGAAATTCGGTGTTCGATATTCGATATCTTCATTTCGCCAGTGCCTTCACCCGTTCAAAATCCTCCTTCGTAGAATACCCATCAGGATAAAAGCCGCCGCTGTTGGCCTCCTCTAAATAGGTTCGGAAAGAGGTGCCGTCTTTTGCCACAAAATCGGGGTCAGCCCCTTTTTCAAGCAGTGCAACACACACGCTCCATCGACCTGTTTGGGCCGCCCGGTACAAGGGAGTGACTTTGCCTTTTTCGTCATCAAACAAGGCAGTAACCGTCACATCGGCCCCAAACTCGAGGAGGGCCCGCACCGATGCCTCCGGTTCCTGGTATCCGGCAATGGCTTCGAAAATGATGTAGTTGGTGGTGTAATACTGGCGGGCATTGGCCTTGGCACCGTGTTCGAGCAGCAGCCGGAGCAATTGGGCATTGCCGGCAAAAGCGGCCGACAGGTGGATAGGCTCTTCCAGGGTATTGGCACTATCCAGACTGGCACCATTTTCCAGTAAAATCCGGACACATTCTATTTTTTCGGAAGGTCTGTATGCTGATGACGTCGCCTCTCCGACGGCATATCCCAATAGTTCGCCCTTATTATCGTTAAGGCGCGCCACGGGCGTTTCCAGCAATTTTTTCAGTTTATCCGGTTGCCCTTCATGGACGGCCCGTGCAATCTGGTCGCGCTCCCTATCTTCAAAAATGGGCTTGGCATCTTCGATCATGAACGAAGCCCTTCGCTTCATCTTTTGGTACATGGGTTCGATGATGGTAAATAAAAAGGGCACTACCACCACGCTAAATGCGGTGTATTTCGCCCAATTGTAAGGCAAAAAGTTCAGCATGCCCATTAAAATCAAAGCAACGATGGCAACCACATAAATGAATTGCCCCATGCCGCGTCCCGCAGCGTCGCCGCCTTTGGCGGGAAAGAGGGTTTCAGCAGCCACCAGATACGCAAGGACACCGATGACGACCCAGTTGAAAATAGTGATGAGTTTGATGATATTCATAAAGCAAAGGTAATAAATTAGTCAGTTAGTCCCAGGTCCGTAGGGTGTACTTCAAGCCGGGCGGCCACCTTTTAAAATCGACCTGCTTGAGGTACACGCTACGGACCTGGGACTAACTGACCTGGGACTAAAATGACTAACCAAGAGCGTCACCCGTTCCAAAATTACATTATTTCAGGTTTAACATTTAAAAATATAAAATGTCTACCGGCAGGTATTATGTTTGCAGGGCATAATATATACAACAATTTTTTATTCCTCTATCTTTTACTAATCCCCCGAACCGGGAAAGCAAGGTGTTTTTTTGTACAACCTTCCACACTCCCGACAATTTACCAGACTACTCCTGAAAAGGAGCCGCTATGATACCGGAAGTGGCATCAATATAATGTGGCCTCTAAAAAAGGAGCAATGACTTACCTGCGCTTGCGCGGGGTTGTACCGTTGTTTTTATTTTTGAAATGCTGTATGTATTATGCTGTTTATTATTTTAAAACAATCAAATTATGAAAATAAAAATTAATATTTTGTGTTTAGTCGAAAATAGCACTTTATTTATCCTGTTATCTCAATATTTATGGGAGTGGCGAAATTTAATTTTTTCGAGATTGCAGATTGAGCAACCTGGTATCCAGATGAAAAAAAATTGCACAAGAGCTGCGTTTTTTTTCCTTTTGTTGTTGCATGGTGTGGTTAATGCGCAAACCAATAATGATTGCAGCATTCCTGCTCAATGTGCTAATATTAAAGTGGAAATGGTCAGGGTGTACGATAATCTATCGACTTCCTGTCCTGCTACCGACTATGATTGCACTGATGCTTTCCACCAGATGGCCTATAAAGTTTACCTGCGTTACCAAATGCCTGCTCCGGGGATTCCGGGAAGTATTGGCAGTGTGAATTTGAATTATAAAAGTCTGGATGTTGGCGTTTCTCTTTCAGGAAATCCGGTATTGTCAAAAATAAATATTAAGGCTTCTATGTCTTGTTTTGAGAATAGTGTTAATGGCCATTTCTGGAAAGGCTATGAACCACCACAAGGACAAAGTGCGAATAAACCGCTTTTTGAAGTGACCGAAAACGCTGCTATTATTACCTTTCGCAACGACGATGGCAATACAGGCGATTGTGGAGGAACTTCAGCCAATGGAGGGGGAAATATGCTCATATTCAACTTCAATGCTTCACCGCCACCTAATGTAGACGCAAATGCTTGTGGAGCAGGAAATGTGTGTGCTTACCTGGAATTATTTACTGTCATTGCAGATGCTTACCCCGGTGAGGCAATCTTGCTAAAACTAGACAATGCATTGTATTCATCAAAGTCCTCACCGCAAGTAAATTGTGAGTTCGGATTAATCAACACTGGGCAACACCAGGCAGCAGGATCAGTAATCCTGAATCAGCCCTCCGCTTATACTGGAACAAATAATCAGTTCCTGGAAGCACGTATTGGCATGCCTTCTGTCACTAATGTCCAGGGGCAGTATGAACTGCCCATTTTGCTCACCAATACAGGGTCGCAAAATGCCGTCCCGGAATATGTCGAATTTTTGCTGGAAGCCGATGTCTCTAACTTACTTAAGCCATTCGGATACAGCGTAGAAACACCCTCCGTTACCGAAACGCCAGCGAACGGCGCTGGTACCTATTACAATGTAACGCGAAAACTTCATTACAAGATCAATCTGTCTGGGGTAACCATTGTACCAGGGACAACCAATGCGTATACCATTTGTAAAATTATTCTGGGCCCCGCTGAAATTGAAAATTTAGGGTGGGATGCCACCTTTCAATTTATTCAATCGGGCAGTG
>JBILHQ010000211.1:0-10405 GCA_044350415.1 Saprospiraceae bacterium
TGCTGGCAGTATTGTCGCTTTATTCCAAAGTGCAGGCCGTGACCCTGGTGGTGTCGATGGTGGTGGTGGATTACTGGCTGAAACGCAAGTGGACACTGAGCACCTGGTTAGAAAAGGTACCCCTTTTTGCTGCTTCGGTAGCGATGGGCTTGGCCAATATTTACACCCTAAATGCCCAGGGTTCGACCAATGATGATATTACCGGATTTAACTTGCTCGATCGGGCCTGTATAGCCACCTGGTCTTTTTCGGTATACCTATTCAAGTTAGTGATTCCTTATCCGATGTCGCCCCTTTACCCCTATCCCAAACCCCTGAACTGGTTTATTTATGCCTCACCAGTGGTTTTTGCTGCGGTGGTGTATGCGGTGTACTGGTTGTGGCGCAATAATCGCCGCGAATGGGTCTTTGGATTTCTGTTTTTTTTCCTGAATGTAGCGCCTGTATTGCAATTTTTTGGTGCGGGACAGGGTTATCTGGCTGATCGTTTTACTTATGTACCCTATTTCGGGTTTTTCACCATTGCCGCCTGGGCTTATGAGCGTTCCAGGACAGATCCGGGAAAAGGACTGCTATACAATATTGGATTTGGTGTAATATTGGCTGGATTTGCGCTGATGACCGTTAATCAGATTAAGGTTTGGCAAAATGGAGAAACATTGTGGACGCATGTGATGAAATTTGAGAACGATCCTAAATCGGGTAAAGGCAGCAACTCACTTCCGTATTGGAACAGGGGACAATACCTCCGCAAAAAAGGGCAAAGTAAAAAAGCCCTGGAGGATTATTCGACGGCAGTCATGATCGATCCCAAAAACCCTGAGTTGTATAACAGCCGGGGGAAAACGTACTTCGATATGGCAGGAAGCGGAAAGCTGCCTCCACAAGAAAGCACAGAATACCTCCAAAAAGCGCTAAAGGATTATGATAGCGCAGCCTCATTCGCCTCCAGCAAACCCAAAGTTATGGCAGAGATACTGATTAACAGGGGGGCAGCAAAAGGAATGGCGGGAGATAATGCGCAGGCAATGGCCGATCTTTCTAAAGGTATTCAACTCGATCCGAAAAATAAAAACGGCTACTTTAACCGGTCAATTGTTTATTTCAACACCAATCAGTTTGACTTGGCCATCAAAGATTATTCAGATTACCTGGTATTCGACCCAGAAAATGCTAATATCCTTTACGAACGGGGAATGCTTTACCGGACAACTAAAAACTATCCCAAAGCAGTAGAAGATCTATCGAAAGCGATTGCTCTTAAACCTGATTTTGGACTGGCATATATTGAACGGGCCCGGGCAAAAGCGCTTTCCGGTAATAAAGCAGCCGCTGAAGCAGATTACCGGTCGGCTAAAACGTACGGGCAAAATCTGGCGCCATTGGATAATCAATTGCTTGCTCAATAAACGGCGTGTCGGTGTCGGCATTGTTAATTTTATGGTGTAGATTAATTTCCCTGGTCATTGTAAGAGACTAATCTACACCATAAATTTAATCTACCGTTTAACCGAAAACTGAATGGAATCTTTACCTGACATAGCCTTCCCGGTATGTCTTTGATAGAGTTCCATGTATTTTTGGTGCATGTTTTCCGGTTGTTTTTTGCCGTTCACCTTAAATTTTTTGGCAGATAGTTCGACAGCATAATCATCGGGATCGGTGACCAAATGGTCGCGGCGCAATTCTTCGAGCATTATCTCGCTGAAAGTCGTATTACCTCCAAAATGAAGGTTGCGCAAGCCATCAAGGGGCACTGCTAATCCTTCCAGAGCGGGAAAGGGTGCAAAATGCAAACTATTCAATTCCATTTCCCGTTGTAAGTTCCCCCTGTTTTCAAGCAACTGCCCCCGAAGGTTTTCCATGCCTTTGCGATATTCCTCCACCATTGCCGGCGGGCCATCAAAATTGAGTTGGACATTTGGAGCCACATCAATGCCTCCATTGCTGCCCGGGAAAACGTAAACACCGTCATTCCCACTGTCGAAATGAAATGCCTGACCATCTAGCCCGACACCGAATGAACTGCCTTTATCTTCACTCCAGTTGAAAAACTGAGCGCCATCGAGATTGAGCGATTCACCTTCCTTAACGGGTTGGCCATCAATGGTCACGATGCCGTCTTTTACCACGATTTCTGTGGGAATACCGCCATTTTTGATTTGAATAACGGCACCACCTTTATCTGTTTTATCTACATAAACGAGGCCCCCGTTACTGTTTAAATACAATGGTGCCGCGGGTGCTCCTGATGAACCCCATCCATGGGCTGGCGGCGGTGGTGGTGGTGGTGCACCTGGAAATGGCGGTGCTGGCGGCATGGGGGGTACTGCCGGAAATGGGGGCATGGGCGGTGGTGGCGGTGCCGCCGGGCGTTCATGTATCAGCCTTTCGGTGAGTTCCTGGTGTTCTTTGTACTCCGCTGGTGGAATTTCCCGGCCATCAATAGCGAGACGGGTGATGTCGCCATTTTTGACTTCCATTTCGATCTTTTGTTTGCCATCGTCTTCCGTAATCCGATGAATAGACCGGCCTTTTTTGGCAGGTGGCAAGGAATCATTGGTCGTAAAAGGCGTTTGATCGTAGCTCAATCCCAACCAATCATGGGCTTCTTCTGCAAGGGAAGGCAACGGCGGTGCCGCTTGTAGCCCCCAAAAGGTGAGCGTGGCCATTAACAGGCCGGTAATAAGCATTCGTTCCATAATCATAGACTTTTGTTGTGGTGACTGTAATAATATTGTTTGAACTCTTTCCAATAGAAATGCACGGCGCCGGAACCATTTTGCGCGAGGCCCTTCTGCGCCCAACGCCAGTACAGGAACCGGGGCATTTTTCATCGCCTGCGCATATTCATGCACCCGCAGCAGTGCCCGGGCGTAGGTGAGGCGGTCGTTATTAGTGCGGGCAACTGCCCATTCATCGCAGCAGCGCTCGCGTTCCTGCCGAACCACCGACGATATCCACCACACTACCGGATGAAAATAAAAAATGGCTTCCACCAGGGTTTGAATCAGGTTCATCAGCCAGTCGCGCCGGGTAATATGCCCCAATTCGTGCATGACCACCGCTTCCACTTCTGCCATCGATAAATGCGTGATAAGGCCTACCGGAAGCAGAATCACAGGTTTGAAGAAACCGAATGCTGCCGGGGTGTGAACAATGGCTGATTGCAGCACCCGTACAGGCTGCATGCCCAATTGTTTCGCCGTTTTCGCCACTTTGGCAAATCCATCCGGCAGATCAGCGGCAAGCGAGCGGATTTTTCGCAGGTACAAGAGACCGCCCGCCATACGCAGCAACAGCAACACAAAACCTGCCAGCCAAAGGGTTACAAACGTGCTGTGGTAGGTCTCGAACCAATCATTGAACCGGGCTAAAACACCTGTTTCTCCAGCCGGTGACGTTGCAATAAAGGTAATATTTGCCACCGTGGCGGCATCGGAGAAATGAAGGATAATAGGTGCCGCGGCCTCATAAGTGACATAATAATAGCCACAAGTAATGGCGGCACTGATCAGGACAGTCAGCATTGCGCCGTAAGATACGCGGTAACGCAGCTCAGGTCCTTTGAGTTTAGGAAGTGCCAAAGACAGCGCCAAACCAATCAGTGCCGCCTGCCAAAGGCTGTGTACCAATGTCCAGCCAATGGCTTGTAAGGTGGCGTCGGAGAGAAAAAGAGCGGTATTCATAGCTTATTTTTTTTGTTTTTCTTCCATTTCGGCAATTAATGCCTTTATTTTTTCTAATTCATCCTGATTGGCATCATGACCACCAAGTGCCTGAATCACCAGGTCCAAAGCAGAACCCCTGAAGGTGCTTTCCATAAAATTCTGGAGCAATGCGCCCTTGGTATCCTGCTCATCCACCAATGCCAAATAGCGGTGCGTACGACCGTCCTCCTCGCGGGAGAGCATTCCTTTTTCATACATGATCTGCATGATTTTGAGCGTGGTGGTATAACCCACTTCACCCGTCGAACCGGCATTCCGACGCCCGGCACGTAATGCCGGCGTTTGTTCATTAAGGGCATCGTTCACTTCCCGCACCGTAGAGGGGCCTTTAGCCCATAAAATGTGCAGCACGTTGACCTCTGCATCCGTAGGTTTTTGCATAGTTGATGTATTTTTAAAAGTGTCTGTTTCACAAAGACAATGCAAATATCTACGAAGTATTTCGTAGTTGCAAATTTTTCTACGAAATTATTCGTAGATCTGACGAAAAGAGGGTTATTGATTGATTTAGCACAGGCGTAGCTCGAGGGTTTTTCGGTTTCGTTAATGCAATAGAAAAGGGCAACGAGGATATGTTCCCGTTGCCCTTTAATATTAAAAGTATTTTTTTCTCCGTTTAAAACTCCGCACTCCCCGGATACCTCGGAAATGCAATCACATCCCGGATATTGGTCATCCCTGTCACAAACAGCACCAGCCGCTCAAAACCAAGGCCAAAACCAGCATGCGGGCAACTACCGAATTTACGGGTGTCCAAATACCAGTACAGTTCCTCTTCCGGAATATGCATGGTGCGCATTTTTTGTAACAAAACGTCGTACCGCTCTTCCCGCTGCGATCCACCCACGATTTCGCCAATGCCCGGGAACAGGATATCCATCGCACGGACGGTTTCTTTTCCAGGCTCTGTATCGTCGTTGAGGCGCATGTAGAACGATTTGATGGCCGCCGGGTAATCGGTAAGAATGACCGGTTTTTTAAAGTGCTTTTCCACCAGGTACCGCTCATGTTCACTTTGCAAATCGGCGCCCCAGCCTTCGATCGTAAACTGGAATTTTCCTTTTTTATTCGGGTTTGAATTTCTCAGAATATCAATGGCCTCTGTATAGGTAAGGCGGATAAAATCATTGTCGGTGACAAAACGCAGTTTTTCGGCCAATGCCAATTCACTGCGCTGGTCTTGTGGTTTGGATTTTTCCTCATCGATCAGGCGTTCTTCCAGTATCCGCAGGTCATCGGCGCAATGCTCGAGCGCATACGCGATCACATACCGCAGCATGTCCTCCGCGAGGTTCATATTGTCGTTCAGGTCGGCGAATGCCACTTCCGGTTCGATCATCCAGAATTCCGCCAAGTGACGGGAAGTATTGGAGTTCTCTGCGCGGAAGGTTGGTCCGAAGGTATAAATATCGCCCAAAGCCATAGCACCCAGTTCGCCTTCCAATTGGCCGGAAACGGTGAGATTCGACGCGCGGCCAAAGAAATCTTTAGAAAAATCAACTTCGCCCTGTTCGTTTTTCGGCGGATTGACCGGATCGAGCGTGGTGACGCGGAACATTTCCCCTGCGCCTTCTGCATCACTGGCCGTGATGATCGGCGTGTGCAGGTAAAAGAACCCGCGGTCGTTGAAAAACTGGTGGATGGCAAATGCCAGTGCATGGCGGATCCGGAACACGGCAGCGAACGTATTGGTACGGAAACGCAGGTGCGCGTTTTCGCGTAAAAATTCCAGGCTTTGCTTTTTCGGCTGCAGCGGAAACTCATCGGGATTACAATCACCGTAAATGATAATTTCTTCGGCTTTGAGTTCCACTTTCTGGCCTTTTCCCTGGCTTTCGATCAGGGTGCCGCGTGCGCCGATGGCTGCGCCGAATTTGATGCGCGCCACCAGATTAGGGTCTGTATTTTCATAGTCGACCACCACCTGTAAATTGCCCGACGAGGAACCGTCGTTCAAAGCGATAAATTGATTGTTGCGAAAAGCTTTTACCCAGCCTTTCACTAATACCTCTGTTCCGATGGGCGCTGTTGCGAGCAGTGCGGCAATTTTCGTGCGTTGCATAGTGTTTTTTAAAAATACTTTCAAAAGAGGTACAAAGGTAGGGAAAAAGTTAATTAGTCTGTTAGTCCCAGGTCCGTAGAGTGGGGCTCAAGCGTGCATGCTGCCTATTCCACTATTAGCCATACGGGATCGCTTTCTTTATTTAATCGCCCCAATAAACTCATTGCTTGTTTTTGGTATTTTCCGGGCTGGTCAAAAATAAATCCATCGATATACGGCACCTCTTTTTTAGCGAACGAATAAACTACAAAAGAATCCGTTCTGATGCTCGTCAGCAATTGTTCGGGCAAGACTAATCCCGATTTGGGTGGGTTAGAATTGTACGCACTTGAAAGGATAATGGTAATGCTGATTAATGCAAATAAGTACCCCCAAGGTTGCTGTTGGATGATCATTTTTTTTATCCGTTTAATATGAATACTTTAATTATTATAGTGCAAAAACAGGAGATTAAACTCCCCTAAAAGGAATCAACTTAGCATTCGTCGGGACTCAAGTAGTAAATGTACCTTTATGGTTAGTTTTTGGAAATAAATAATATCAATAAATACAACAGGATGCCCAACTTGCGGCATACTCTACGGACCTGGGAGCATCTGGCCTGGGACCAATCGACTAAAATCATCACTATGCATCAAAAAAATACCCTCCTTTTTGCCCTTCTTATCCTGCCCGCTGCGCTTTTCGCCCAATCCTTTTATGTGGACGGCGCAACAGGCAATAACAGCAACAATGGTGCCTCGCTTGCTACAGCCTGGGCTACCATTCAAAAAGCCTGCAACGATGCCACGGCTGGCAGTACGGTGTATATCCGGGGCGGCAATTACACCGAAAGCCTTTGGATGAATGCGACCGGGACGGCTGGCAATTATATCACTTTCACGACCTATTCAGGCGAAACGGTGGTAATTGATGGTGGCAGTACAGGAATGCAAACAGAATTGCTGAATATCGCCGGACCTGATTATATCCGTTTTGATGGCGTTACTTTCGCCCATGCGACCGGGCCGTTTTCGAAAGGCGTAGCGATCCGGGACGGTTCAGATTTTATTGATATCGTGAATTGCACTTTTCACGATATCCACTTTTCGAACAATGTGAACGCCCCAGTCAACTGCAATTCGGGCAGCAATGCCAATGCCTTTATTGTGTACAATGAAAACGCCGCAGACGCTTGTACCAATATCGTTTTCAGCGATAATGAGGTATATAATTGCCGGACAGGTTGCAGCGAAGCCTGTACGTTCAATGGCAATGTAGATGGCTTTACGGTGCAAAATAACCTTGTCCACGACATTACCAATATCGGTATTGATGCTGCCGGCGGTTATGGCGCATGCCCCGACCCACTCCAGGATTTTGCGCGAAACGGTGTTATTATGGGCAATATTACCTGGAATTGTGTGAGTTTGCTGGCGGTTTCGGCCGGCATTTATATAGATGGCGGCAAAAACATTATTGTAGAGCGCAATACCAGCCATGATAATGGACGCGGTTTTGAAATCGGTTGTGAACAACAGGGGCACGTGACTTCAGGAATTACCCTGCGCAATAATATTTGTTACCACAATCAGGAGGCTGGCATTGGTATTGGTGGCTACGATTACCCCAACACGGGCAAAGTCACCAATTGCGAGGTGCGCAACAATACCTTTTACAACAATGCCTATATCAACACTTCCGACGGTGAATTACTGATTGAATATTCGGAGAATTGTACGGTACGACAGAATGTTTTTTATGCCACCAACCCCGTAAAACGCCTGCTGACCACCCGCCTGAATTCCACTGGTCTGGCGCTCGATTATAACCTTTATTACCATGCCACTGGGGCTGCTGCGACTACGATTGATTGGAATGGTACGATTTATACTGGTTACAGCACTTACCAAACCGCCACTGGCAAAGATGCGCATTCCCCATTGGGCAATCCATTGTTCACCAATACTGGTTCGGCCAATTTTGCATTGCAAACTGGCTCCCCGGGAATCAATACCGGCACTCCCGGATTCACCCCAGCCGCTGGTGAAGTCGATTTTTTGGGCAGTATGCGGCTGGTCAATATTGTGGATATTGGCGCTTTTGAAAATCAAGTTCCCTTATCAGTTGAATACCTGCAACCGTTAACGGCCGCCATCGAAGGTACAAATGTGCTGTTGCGCTGGTCGGTCACAGCTCCTGCCAATCACAGTCATTTCGCCATTGAACGCAGTACTGACGGTCTTTTTTTCGAAAAAATTGGTGAAAACCAAATGCAGCCCCTCCAGACGGCGACTACTGCCTATCAATTTGTGGATAAATCTCCTTTGACAGGCCTTGGTTATTACCGCCTGCAACAAGCAGACCGCGATGGGCAATTTCGGTATTCTCCAGTGGTAAGTGTGGAAACAGTGGCATTCAGCCTTATTATTTATCCCAATCCGACAAGCGATTTCCTCCAAATCACCGCAACACCCATGCCTGATTATTATAGCATTCTGGACCAATCAGGTCGGGAGGTAGTATCACTCCAAACAGTGTCCGGTCATCAAATGGACATCACGGCCTTACACCCAGGCCTCTATTGGATACAATTGTTTTATCATGAATCGGGGAAGATGGTTTTAGTGAAGAGTTATAAGTTATGAGTGATGAGTTTCGTGATGTAGTCAACACTACGACTACATCACGAAACTCATCACTTATAACTCATCAACCGCCCCCTTTTTTATCTTTAGGATTATTTCCTAACAGTTTTGGGAAATAATCTTTTATCTTTTTCTTCTTATCTTTATCCTTATCACCACCCTCCTCGAGTTGGTCATTAAACTTATCGGGATCGATTTCACCACCGCCAATTGGTTCTTCAGAAACACCGTCACCATATCGTTCTCGGACTATTTCTTTCAGGTTTTGATACCCGTTTGCCCGTAAGGAGTCGCGAATAGTGGAGTCCTGTAAAAGCATATTCAACGTATCCGGTGAAATGGAAATACGGAAAGGACATCCACATTTAGCATCAATATCCGGACGAGGTTCAAATTTTTCAGTCAACAGATTCCGGTGTTTTTTATCATTAGCCACCTTGTGCCAGAAGGTGGCCACGATGGGTAATGCCATGGCTGATCCTTGCCCCAAACTCATGGACCTGAAACGTACAGCGGGGCTGGGCGCACCTACCCAGGAGCCTGTTACGAGGGTTGGGTTAAAGTCGATAAACCAGCCATCAGACTGATTTTGAGTGGTACCCGTTTTGCCTGCAAAATCGCCGGTGATACCAAAACCGGTGTGAAAGCGCCTGCCGGTACCATTATCAATCACACTTTTCAGCATTCTCGTAACCGTAGCTGCCTGATCTTCCGTGAGTGCCGCAACATGAGCTCCCAAATTGGGATTGGCCGCGAGTTCCACATTATAGTCGTAAATGACTTTGCCATTGCGGTCGATTATGCGCTGAACGGTCACAGGTTCAGGGCGTTTCCCTTTATTGGCAATGGTGCCGTAAACCTGCATCATTTCATAAAGGGTAATTTCGGCAGCTCCGAGACTGATACCAAACTCGCGGGGCAATGTTGAAGTGACCCCCATATTATTCGCGAGGTCAATTGTGTGCTGAATCCCCACTTTTTCGATGAGCTGGGCAGATACCACGTTGACAGAATAGGTAAGTCCGCCAATGACGGAGTACCAGCCGCCGTAACTCTCATCAGAATTGTGTGGCGTCCAGTCCTTAATGGTGACGAGTTGATTCGGAAAAAACTGACAAGGTTTGATACTATCCTGAATCGCCGCAGCGTAAACAATGGGTTTAAAAGTGGAACCCACTTGCCTTTTGCTCAGGTTGTGATCATATTTGAAATAGCGGAAATTAGTACCACCTACCCATGCTTTGATGAATCCGGTATGGTGGTCCATAGCCATAAAACCACAGTTGAGCATACAGAAATAATACCGGACACTATCCAGCGGCGACATGATAGTATCCGTTTCGGCACCGCCATTTTTCCAGGAAAAGATGGCCATTTTGGTAGGCTGATTAAACGATTCCAATATTTTGGCTTCTTCCATCCCTGCCTCTTCGGATTGTTTCCAACGATCGCTTTTTTTCACCTGTTCGTCAATCCACTTATCATCACCCCAGGGTTTTTCTCCTTTATAATTTTTCCAATGCTGGTCAAATTTCTTTTGCAATTCACCCATATTTTTTTGCACAGATTCTTCGGCGTACTGCTGCATCCGGCTGTCGAGGGTGGTATAAATTTTTAAGCCGTCGCGATAGAGATTGTAAGCAGAGCCATCTTCTTTGGTGATATTTTTTAACAAATCAGGCATTACCTCGGTCCGGAGATATTCTCTGAAATAGGTTCCCGAGCCGTCATTATTTCCATCGGCACCATATTTACCGGCATTGACAGGTTTCTTTTTCAGGACCTCAAATTCTTTTTCTGTGAGCTTTCCGTTTTTGATCAGTTTAACAACCGTAGCCAGTTCTTTTGAATTAAATTTAAAATCCTGGTTTTGCACCATTCTTTGCATCACGAGGTTGCGGCGTTTTTGCGAACGCTCGGGATTGCGATTGGGATCGAGTGCTGTAGTCGCTTTCAACATGCCCACTAATGTGGCAGCTTGATCA
>JBILHQ010000212.1:0-10400 GCA_044350415.1 Saprospiraceae bacterium
GGTATTGTACGACTGAGCGTAGGCCTGGCGCATTGTGCATACCAGGAGGCAAAATAGAAATACTTTTTTTGTTGATGAAGTATGCATGTTTGTTTTTTTAAAAAGAACTAAGACTTGACAGCACCCCTTAGACGACAAATCCTTGCGGATCCTTCGCCGGGTGAACGATCACGACTTGATCATTTTTACAACGTGGATTCCATTTCCCGCTATTTTTAAAAAATATACACCATTGGCTAATCCGGAAAAGTCCTGCGCTTCTATATTTTTGCCCGAAAAAATCACTTGTCCGAATGGATTGACCAGTTCCGATACCATATTGTCGGAGAGGTAAATATGCGTATTGAACGGGTTGGGAAATGCTTCAGTCTCTTTATCCCCCTGCTCCAATCCGGCTACAGGTAAAAGGCTGCTGCAAAAGGTATTTGTACCCAATAGCGTGGTCATTTCATGGCATAAATATAAATAATTGGTGGCTTGTACCATATTTAAACCACCAGCAAGGAGGTTGGTAGTTTCATTCGGATCATTGGCTAAATTATAAAACCGTACATTGCCATTGTCAAAATTGAGCAGTTTGAAGGCCATATTCCGGATCGCTTTTCCATCGCCAGCCACCGTGGGATCTTTAAATACCTCTGTAAAAGTCCAGGGGCGAATTTGTGTGGCCTCGTTTTTTAGAATGGGCAGGATACTCTTTGCATCGACAGGTTTATTGGCAGGGATATGCGCCGTCCAATCTTTATCGCCATACATTTCCAGTATCGTCGCAAATAAATCCTGGGTATTGACCAACGCATCACTGGTTCTGCCCGGGTTCACCACCGATGGCCCCGCAATAATGAAAGGTACCGTCACACCGCCCTGGTAAATACTGCCCTTCGCCTTGTTGGTCTGCGCTACGGCAGGATCATCGCCATTGTCGCCGATAAAAATGATGTCTGTGCTGTCCCATAAATTGTAAACGGTGAGCGAATCAAAAAGCCGGCCAATCTCATGATCAAGTGCTTCTACAGAGGCCTTAAAATACAATCTTGGATTGGCGGCGATATCATCCGGTGTGCCGCTCAGGGTAGTGAAGGAATGCAGGCCTGCCGGCGGTAAATGGAGCGGTGTATGGGGTGCATTGAAGGCTAACCACACAAAGAAAGGTTTGTTGCCCTGGCCTTTGACCCATGAAATTGCATCATTGGCAGTTTCGGTGGTGGCATAATTGGTCACAGGAGCACTCATACCATTGGTCACTTTGGTCCAGTTGTAATAATCGGGTAATTGCCCGTTAAAATTCCCGGTATAGTGATCGTAACCCATCAGATTGGGAAAAAGCAGGTTGGTCGCAGGCATTTGGTTGTGCAAATGCCATTTTCCGATATTGGCTTTGGCAATACTGCCCGGCGCGTAAATATTTAATAATCTGGGGATGGTGATTTCGGCAGTGTCTAACACCGCAGAACCAGGCCCAACCGCATCGCCTACGCCTGTCCGAAAACTGTACCTGCCCGTCAGGATGCCTGCACGGGTGGGCGAACAAATGGGATTCGACCACGCATTGGAAAATACCACGCCGCGCTGGAGCAATCGCCGTACGTTGGGTATATTCACAGTGTCTAAGTGGTTTTCGTAAAAACCGCAATAATCGGCACCCAGATCATCAGCAATAATCAGGATCACATTTCGGTGGACTACTGCTACCGGCGTTTCATCCTGCGGCCCGCGCACACAAAGCAGGTAATTTTTTTGGGTTTTCAGGCTGTATGTAGTGATCCCAAACCGCGTGTCCAAATACCACGCCTGCCCGGTTTGGTTGGGTAGGGTAGTCGACGACCAGTATTTTTTCACGCCAATGGTGCTGAAAAAAGTAGTATTTACGGATGGATTAACCAGGCTTTCGTCGTTGAGCGACTGCAACTCTTTGATATTGGGCAATCGCCAATCGCTTTGTCCCGCCAGCACCAGATTTTCGGCATAGCCGAGCGCTTGTTCCCAGGTCAGCGTATCCGTATAAGGAATTTGTTGCCAAATCAATCCCGTCACATGGTCTTTGATAGTCCCGTCGCCGGCATTGGTGAAGTGATTGGGAAGGACGACTGGCGGATGTATTTCCCGCACCGCCCGTGCATGGAATCTCTTGGTTCCCCCGGCGCTGATGGTCTCTGATTTAGGGTGGTTGCCGATACCGCCACCTGCATTGGTAACCCAAATTCTGGTCGCATCATTGGCCTGATGATCGCCCGACCACCAATATTGGGCAGTGGAAGCAGTAAAAACGGTATTGTCTAATGCCGGATTAGTATGGCCGTGGTTCAGGATACTGAATCCTTCATGCGCATTGGGTAGTCGCCAATCGGTATACCCGCCCAAGGTCAGGTTGTCGCAATAGATGGCGGCGTTTTCGACGGTCATTTCACCACCATCGGCCTTTTGCCACATCAACCTGGTAACGGTGTCAGTCACAGTGCCATTACCATTATCAATAAAAAAGGGCGGATAAATGGTGTAATCCGCATCTTCTCCTGGTGTGGTGGTGTAACTGGTGGTTTCGCCGGTGTCGGGCAGGCGCAACATGGTTTTGGTGGCGCTTTGTGCAAAGGACAGGCTGGCAAGGGAAACTAATAAGGCGATTAGTATATTTTTCATGGACGGATTTCGTATCGTATGGTGGTTGAATAGCCTTTTTTTAAGGTATTACCTTTCCGCCATTTTTGGCGGAAACGGTGACATCTTTAAAAAAGGCTATTCAACTACTAATTTTTGAGAAAACTGGCTAGTCAGTAATTGAATATTTACCAGGTAAATACCTTTCGCCAGGTTTTGGAGGATCATTTCCTTTTCCAGTTGGTGTGCCTGGTACACCATTTCTCCTTTCAAATTGTAAATCGAAATGTCCTGTACGTCATTGGGATTGATTGAGTCAGTCCATTGTAAAGAAAAACCGCTGTTAGTGGGATTTGGGAAAATGATCACTTTCTGCGCCTCCAACTGGATTTCCTTTGTTGCAGAGGGGACCTGGCATTGAGAAAACCCGTTGTATGTTTGGGTGGTGGTGCCGGTCGGGGAAATAAAATGAAAAGTATATTGTCCGGTGAGGGTCCAATTGTAATCTAACGAATAGGGTTGTCCGCCTTTGGTATAAGTGAGGATATAGCCATTCGTGCCATTCGCCTGACAGTCGGTGATCACAGCGCCTTGTAAGGGTGTACCAGCCGGTCGGACTGGACTGGCTTTGGCTTGCGGGATAATTTGCAACGTATTATCTTCGGTCACCTGACCCACCATATTACCAATCATATAAGGAGCGCCCGCTGTACCGTGGTAATGATACACGCCATCAGTCCCGTAGTGGCCGTGATTAGCATCCAATGGTGCCATATCTGAACCATCTGGTTCATGGTTCGCATACACTGCAAAACCGTCTAATGCAAAGGCAATAGGCAGAATGTCAGCCGTTTGACTATCTAAATGTAAGGGTGCAGTGTGGTAATGGTAGTCGTCGGCGCGGCCGCAGTGCCCGCCAAAATTGTCTAACTGCCCATCTAAAAAGGCATCAACCCCTGTATTTGTATAAGGGTTGAAAATGGCAACACCATTGGCCGCTACAGCAACAGCACCCCGAAGGAAATGCTGGGGATTTACCGGAACGGGTGTGGCTGCAATGACTGGATTGAGTGGAATAGGCCAGGCATTGGTCCCGATATAACATTGGGGAATAGGCACTTGTTGTTGCCAACCGGTAATGCCGACCATCATTTGGTGATCGGGGATACCTTTGGATTCCACATAAAAGTAAGTGGCATCCCAAAAGGTGTTGACTGCTGGCTTGAAAGGTTGAAAGGCGGAATCGATAAACGCCGGGTCTGTTCCGAGTAGTTTTTCGGCGATGTCTGTCTTGAAACTATACAAGCCGCCGAGTAACAGTACCGACAAAGCAGCGGTGACCAATCGTCGTTTTTGCCAGCCGGCGAGCACATAGAAGCCGCAGGAAAGCAGCAGTGCCCAACAACAAGCTATCCACGATCCATTACCCTTGTAAGGTATGTTTTGGGCCGATTGGATCGCCAGCCGATCGTGGTTCAGTTGGTCAATTTGGGCATTTTTATTGTTGACAAAAGTTTGATCTGCTTCGGAAAAAGCGGCCAAAGGAAAGTGAATCACCTCGTTTTGGGCTGTTTCTAAATAGACATCGCCGTTTTTGAACATCAAAAAAGAGGCATCAATGGTTTTGTTTTCCGCTACCAGCGACCAGCGCTGGAGGCCCGAATTGTTGTCGCTGTAGCCGTGGGCAGGGAGGAATTGAGCGGATAGGCAGCACGCCAAAAGCAGTAAATTAGTAATAATTCGCATCGTGGATAAATTTTAAAAAATATTGGTATCGTAGCAATAGTAGACAGATTAGACCGCCTCAACGGCTATAAGATTAATGGCTCAGGCAATTTTAAAAATCATTTTCACGTTAGTCGTAAAATACATTTTTACATTCTTCACTTTCTAAACCATTTTTATGAGAAACCTTTCATTATTAACCCTGATGGCCTTTGTGGCCGGTATTTTCGTACTTGCTTCCTGCAAAAAAGACGATTCTCCTAAAGATCTGCTAACAGGACAATCGTGCTGGAAAATCGTCAAACAAGAAAGCAGAGCGGATGCTACTGCTGCCTGGGCGACAGATGTCGCTGAATCCTGCACCGCCGATGACTGCACCAGTTTTACTACTGATGGAAAAACTTCAACAGATGAAGGTGCTACCAAGTGCGAACCAACTGATCCACAGTCGTCGACTGGCACCTATGTTTTATCAGAGGATGGTAAAACATTGACGGTCACCGAAGATGGATTTTCTTTACCATTTGTGGTGGAGGAATTGACCTCCAAGAAATTAGTTATTTCGGTGTCATTCCTTGGTGAAAGCCGCATCACTTTTGAGGCAAACTAAGACTTGACAGACCACTATTTTAATAAACGCCGGAAAAGTCGATGACCTTTCCGGCGTTTTTATTTTGCCTAAATTTTTGTAAATTTTTGCACCGTCACCTTTCTTGTTTTTTCATCCATTATTTTTAAATAGTAAACCCCATTGGGCAAGCCCGAAAAATCGACTATTGTTATTGTTATACCAACATAAACAACCCGTCCCACTGCATCCAGCAATTCATAATTAGCATCTGTTGTTTCGGGTGAAACATAGAGGTGTGCATGGAAAGGATTAGGGTAAATCTTGCTGCCTTCGAGTGGGGAATTGCTGTCGGGAATACTGGATGTAGCCTGTACGGTATGTCGCACAATCACCTCATTATCAAGGATTACATTCGTACTCCAAATGAAAGCAGCGTCATTCGAGGGATCGTCGAAAATGCTGGTAAAATTGGTATATGCGGGCTTGTTATTGACGCCAATTACCGCATTGGTATATTCCGTGGCAGAGGGCCAGTTATTGTCGTCAAAGGTTGCAGCCGTCCAATCGGCGGGTCTTGCCCAATGCAGGCCATAATATCCTGTTCCATTGTTGGAATCCTGTGTACTGCAATTGCCCGAAAGCCGCGAACTGCCGTTTTCTGTCGGGCATCCCAGATCTGTAATGGGTGCCGTATAAAAGGTTTGTGCTTTCCAGTTGTGGTCGGTAATAGCGACAATTTGGTTATCGGTATCTGTAAAAACAGCCACCATGCCACCATCCCCATCATGGTAAGCAGAAGGTCCACTCACTTCCGAGCCTACTCCAAGGTTCTCTTCCCAATCGACCAATAACATGGCAATCGTAAAAGGTCTTTTTACTTTAAACCGGACGATATTAGAATTGAACTGCGTATAAGGCACATTATCTTTTCCCACTGCAACGCCGTTGATATAGATCTCAAAATAGTTATCCGCAAAAATATAGGCCGTAATCACCTCGCCATCTGTATCTACCTGAACGATATCGGAGCCATTAAGGGCTGCCAGTGCCGCCGCTGCATTAGCAAAAGTGGCACCAGTGCAGGTATTGTGGAGATTATATGCAAAAGGGAAGGCTGTATTGGTAAAATTCACCTCTGCAGGTACCGTCCATATCGTATTGTCAGTAGCCGTGATCGTACCCAATTTAGCCACTCGCCCGCCCGTACAAGTATAAAGATTACCGGTGGTTGCGGTTGCTAATCCCTGCGTGACGGATGCCGTTCCAGTGTATTGGGCAAAAGAAAAGAAAGGGAAACACAGTAAAAGAAGCAATGTAAACTTGATCATGCAAGTATTAGGTTGGATTGAAAAGCCGGATTGTCCTGGGCGTGATGGCGATATCTCCATATCTTGACACCACACCCAGAAAAATCCGTAAAATCTGGTTCCATCTGGCTACAAATTTGCCAACAAACTACCGACTAATTACCACCTTGAAAACTTTTCCCTCTCCTCCATTGGATACCTTCAGGAAATACGTTCCATTGTACAACGTCTCTGTCTCTAAATGGCAAATAGTACTGCCCTGGTAGAATGCTGTCGTGAGTACTACCCGGCCGCTCATATCCATTAATTCCACCTGATACGATTGCTCCAGTAGGGTTTTGGCCTGAATAATGATCAAGTCGGAAGACGGATTTGGAAAAACCTGAATATTGGCATTATCGATAGTTAATCCGTCGAGCGTGGAAGACGTGCTGGAAAAAACCGTTGTCGGTTCACTGATACTGGTGATCTTGGCAATACTTTTCACCCCATAAAAAGTCGGTCCGACAACGTAAGGGTATGTCGAATTCCATCCGGCATCCACCGTTGCAAAATAGCAATAAATACCGTTCGGGTATTCCGGTGTCACACAAACGCGGCCATTGTGCTCATCTAAAAAATCAGGTGTAGCCGTTGAAGTGGTATTATATTGGTAATCTTCGCGGTAAATCCCAAGCGGGAAAGTTGCGTTGACAGGTGGTCCGTTGGTCACATCGTTGCCATTGGCATAAACCGTGCGCTCTGTTATATTCCGGAGCGAATAACTCGATTTCATTCGGGTAATTCCGCCAGTGCCATCGGTATTTTTAAAAGCATAAGCACCATAAATCGGAAAACCATCATAGGCAAAACCCAATAATGGCGAATGCACAGTGGAGTCAATGACATACAAGCCATCCGCCAGATACAGGTCACACACATTCGAAATGACATTCAAATCCAGGTTAAAAGCACTTGGGTTCTGGTGGTGGTGGTAATTGCCCATGGCAGGGTGCCCCTTGGCGCAATCGAAGCCGTGGCGTTCGGCCACGATCGCGTCGCGGTTCCATACGCCGTCGCCCATGCCACCCGAAGGGCCGCCGGCATTCATGCCCGTCGACAATTTATACGACACCCCATCACGGTAATCAAACAAGGCTACACCGTTGATGAACACTCCAATATTCCCACCAGTGGTATTGGTAGGATTCCCGTTGTTTTTTACGGGTGTTTGAGGTATTTTATACCAATTATTCTGGTTGGTGCCCTGCGATGGATTCCCGTCGAGGAAAGGCCCGATGATATAGGCCGGAATACCGGTGCACTTTACATACACCGAATTGGCGCTGTATTCCACTTTTTGAACGTTGGCCAGCGTGGCATCGTTGATCGGCGTGGAGTTGCCATTGACATAGTGCCTGCCCGTAATCGTGGTGTTTTGCAACCAGGACGTGATGGCAGGATTGGTTTGCGCAAAAGCAGCGGAGGCGGTCAAAAGGAGCGCCAGGATGATGAGTGATTTATACATAAATATGTTGTTTTTTAGCAAAATAGACGGTATAGAACTGCTTTTTAACAAAAAATGCCCCACCTCAAGTGGCCGCAACGACCATGAGAATAGTGGTCCTTGGGTATTAGACGGGGAAAAGGGTGGAATCCTTCGGGGCTGGGGCAGGTATTTATTGCGATTCCCGGGCGGTTATAGTGAGGTGGTGACTGCGCGTCGACTCCTCCACTTGAAGCGCAACGTTCCAGTAAGTCACCGCCTCAGTAGGCACTCACTTACTATTCTGCTGAAATCCCCCCTCCCCCTCACTCCCGCGGAAACCCCAGCCGCCCGTCAAACAAAAATTCCTTGTCCGTCAAGGTCAACAAAAATGCCACCAAATCAATTTTTTCCGTGTGGCTCAACACGATCGGGGTGCGCAATCGGTCATCCAAAGTATTAGACGATTGAATCCCGCCGGTATAATGATTCACCACCTCCAGCAGTTTTTTCAACCGGCCATCGTGCATATATGGAAAGGTAAACTGGATATTCCGCAAACTGGGTACTTTGAAAAGGAGGGAATCCCCCGGGTTCCGGGTAATACGCAGGCGGCCCATATCCAGCAGGCCGGTGTCAACGGGGAGGCCGTTATTAGCGAAACCGCCGTTGGTAAATAAGGGCTCCGTGTGACAGGAAGCGCAATTTTGGCGAAAAATGGCTAATCCGTTCCGTTCCTGCGCGGAAAAGTCGCCGCCGGGTTCCTGGCGAATGAATTTATCGTATTTGGAATTAGAAGAATGGAGCAGCAGCACAAATTGCGACAAGGCGAGCAGTGTCCGCTGTCCGGTGGCCACACTGTCGCCCTGGAAAGCCGCGGCAAACAGGCGTCGGTATTGGGGACTATTATTGAGTTTGCGCACCACATGCTCCATGGTTTCATCCATCTCGGCAGGGCTGGTAATGGGACCCAACGGTTGCATATCGAGGTGATTGACCCCGCCATCCCACATAAAAGTCCGGCTCCAGGCCAGGTTCATCAGCGCAGGCGAATTCCGTATCCCGATACGGCCACCAATCCCGTGACTCAACTGATGATCCACATGGGTAAAACCTGTCGCCTGCAAATGGCAACTTGCACAGGATATCGTAGTGTCCCTGGAAAGAAGCGGATCATAAAATAAATGGCGGCCCAGTTGAAAGCCTTCCGTTGTAACGGGATTTTTGGAAAAATCATAAACCGGTTGCGGCCAACCTTTGGGAACTGGAAATGGCAGATTCCGTGTGCCGGATGCCAGGAATACAACCGCACAGGCCACAATGATGGTGCCGAATAATGCTTTTTGGGGTATTGTACAGATGCTGCTCATGTATTCGGATTTCGTTTTGAGTTGGTGTTGCGAGTACAGCGATAGTTATTTTGCTCAGTGACCACACTTCGGCAGACTCAGAGCAATTGATTATTCCTTTTGGTTAGGGTGGTTTCGGGGATAAAACTATTTATATGGGACGCCGCCTGAAAGCCTGCGTTGGATGTCAAACGGAGGTTTTAATATTTGATAATCAACTAATTGCGGCAAAACATACTTCAATGTCATTAGCAAGCCAAATACAAAACCTCTCGGCGCGAAGTTTAGTCGTCCTTCGACCGTTTTTTTGCGTGGAGAAGGAATAATGTTCTCCTAAATGCAATGAAGGAACCGCAGAGTGGTGGCCACGGAAAGGCGTGAGATTTCCCAACCACTCGCCACTAAACCACTCACCACTAAAAAAACTACTCTTCTCCTTCCAAAACAATCGTTTTCACCGTTCTGTTGCCATCCACCTCAATACTCAGCCAATACATGCCACTATTCAAATATTGCGCCAGAATAGTGATCTCTTTGTCATAGGAATTTGCGGCAAAATGCCGGTCCACCAAAATCCTGCCCTGTGCGTTCAGGATCGAAATCCGCAAATCTTTTTCATTGTCGCCCACCCGGAGGTGAAGTAGATTGTCGGTGACAGGATTGGGATAAACCTGTACAGCGGTTGCTGCCGATTGGCTGTTAATATTAATTATTGGGCTGTACCGCTCGCCACCGTTCAGGTCTTTTTGCCGCAACCGGTAATACACCAGACCAGCTGCGGGCTTTTTGTCGGTAAATGAATAATTCAATTCAGCTGCGCTGTATCCATGCGCGGTTTTGGAGGGCATAAATCCCAGAAAATCAAAGTTTTCGCTATCGGTACTGTAGTCGATATCAAAACCAGCACAAGCCGATTCGGAGGAGGTTGTCCAATAAAGCAGATTGACTTTGTCCTGATTTTTTCCTGAAAAATCGGCCAGTTCGACGGGCAATGCCGGCGGCGTATAATGGGTTGTTCCTGCTGGAAGAACAGTTACCGTATTGGCTGCAGAATACGTGCCGTAATAGGAAGGTCCGACTACAAACGGATATTGCGGTAGGCCGCTGGCATCAATAGTTACAAAATAAGCATAAGTACTGCCCGGATATTCCGGCGTGATGCAGGTGCGGCCGTTGTATTGATCCAGATCGGTTCCTGCTCCACCCGTAAACACATAATCTTCACAAAAACAGCCGTTGGGATAAGTGGCACTTACTGCCGGGCCATTTACCCTTGTGGTATTGGTCGATAAAGTATAACCGCTTTCCATTCTTTTGATGGGGCCAGTCCCGTTGGTATTGGTATAGCCGTATGCGCCATAAATCGGATAGCCATCGTAGGCATAACC
>JBILHQ010000381.1:0-3402 GCA_044350415.1 Saprospiraceae bacterium
TAGCCAATTTTGCTGGCTGTTACGATGAGCGACATGCGGGATGCCTTTGCATGGGCAGGCAACAATACATGCTGGGTAGGAATATGCTCGTATTCAATATTCACCAACCGCATACTGTAGTCGCGGTCGGCAATATGAAGTGTTGCGCGCAGGTCAGCATTGCTTTCTACGTCAGGAGCAACCACGGTAAAATGGCATAATTTTTCTTCACCTTTTTTGGCCAATGAGAACGTGTTTTCTCCCGGATCGGGGGTAACGGTCCATCCTGTGGGTACGGAGAGGGCGACAGTTCCTTGAGCGCCGTCCCGTTCGGCTTTTACCAGTACGGCTACTTTTTGTGTACGATTGGTAAATAAATAGGAGGCCTGGGTAAATTCCACTACTGCTGGCGGCAGCACATCGAATGGTTTCCAGACTTCACCTCTTGCCGATTCTTCTGTTTTGAAGGCAACATCAGTGGTGTATTCCATGGGTGTGCCGTCGATATTGAAAGTCCAGCGCACCTTGGCATAGCGCGGTGTTTCCGGCATATTGTGCAGGTTTTGATCGTACACATTATACATACCTGTAGTGCCCGGCATTTGCAACCAGAATGGCGCTGTAAACGGTGCATCGGCAGGAATCATCACTTTTTTGCGGTATGTGAAATCTTTATTGTTGGCCAGGTCAAAAGTCATGGTGGTATCAAACAGACCAGGCAATACCGAGATTCCTGTCAGCTGTATTTTGGCTCCGGCGCGTTGGATGGCTTCGAGATTGATTTCCACAGGTGCTCCGGGAGTTCCTGTGGAATTGTCGGCCACTGCTTCGAGGTAAATGCCGAGACATCCTTTGACAACCTCTTTGATTTGCGCCAGTTTTACTTTTTTCCAATAGCCATCGGGAAGTGCTTCGATCATTTTCATGGCTTTGATGAGATCAGGTACAGCGGCTTCAGGGTGATCAGAGCGGTAGTTTTTATCAATTTTGGTCAACAATTTTCCGATTTTTTCACCGCCTTCCACCCGTGTCCAGGTAGTATTGATACCTTCAAAAAGGTCATTCGTTTTGGGCCGTTCCCCTTTGATAAAATCAAAATACTCCAAAGCTTCACCCCGTTTGGTAAATTCTCCAAAACCCTGACAGCGGTGCATAGAGCGCGCTTCTGCGGAGATTTCATTGTTGCTTTTGCCTTTTAAAGGAAGAAAAACGCCAGCGTCGAGCGAGAAGAGGTTACTTTTATCCATGGCATCGAATTTGTCACGGCCACCAAAAAACCACCAGGAGGTATTGAAAAACTGCCGCTTGGGCTGCCATGGCTGGGTATAAGCCAATTGCTCGGGATAAACATCTGCCTTGCCGGCAAGATCGAAGGCTTCTACCGCCAACATGGCAGACCCTGTATGGTGGCCATGCGTAACGTATTTTTTGTCGTGGTGAAAACGATTGACTACTACATCCGGTTGTGTTTGACGCATGGCCCAAACCACGTCGGATAACACAGCGTCCTTGTCCCAAATCCGGAAAGTTTCTTCGGGATTTTTAGAATAACCAAAGTCATTGGCCCGACTGAAACGCTGTTTTCCACCGTCGACTGAACGGGCCATCAGCAGTTCCTCCGTGCGCAGCACTCCCAATAAATCCCGTAATTCGGGACCAATCAGATTCTGTCCGCCATCGCCACGAGTGAGGGAGAGATAAGTGATCTCAAATAATTTATAGTTGGCACAATAACTAATAAAACGCTGGTTTTCATCATCCGGGTGTGCTGCGACATAAAGCACTGACCCTAATACATTCAGTTTTTTGATGCCCTGATGCAAGTCTGCGGGCGTAGGTTTTACAGGTTTTTGAGCACCGAGGAGAAAAGGAATAAGAGAAAAGAGAAAAAGGAATCGTAAGTGCATTAGATGAAATAGTTGTTAGTTAATTAGTTATCAGTTGTTAGTTATTAGTTATCAGTTATCAGTTGTTAGTCACAGGTATATTCCCAAAAGGACTTCCAGTATAGAAAACCGCTCTACTGGAGGGATACTCTGCGACTGACAACTAATAACTACTTTATTCTTAACTAAAAAAACAAAGCATTGGCAAACAAAACTTTCCCTGCTTGCCAAAATGACCTGAATAAGGGATTGTCGGCCATATACACAACCGATCCGTTTCCTAATTGTTGCAGGGCAATTACAGGGCTGTTGCTCAATCTCGATTTTACCCGACAGCCTATAAATCCGTAATTTTCATACTGTTCGTCGAGCCAAATAACGTTGGTCAGTTTATTATTCAATTGAAAAGCCGCGGGTGAAGTTTTTAACGAAAAATAGGTTTCACTTAATCCATAACCCAGCGGATGCGTATTGTCGCATTTAGTTTTTACAATGGCCCCTGGCAATTGATCACTGATCAAATTGCGCTCACTGGTCATATAGGAGGAAGGTTTGGTGGTTATGGTGTCCTTATCCACTTCTGGTTTTAAAGCAATGTCGAAACCTGATTTATCGGCAAATGCTTTAACGCCACCTTCCACCGCAATAATTCTGCCTCCATCCCCAATCCAGTCGCGCAGGAAAGACAGTGTTTTTTCGTCGAAGTGGTACGATCCGTTGGGAACAATTAAAGTATTGACGCCCCGCAGGCCGCTTGCCTTGAGTTGGTCAGGCCGGATCATACTCAATGGATAGCCTAATTCCTGTTCGAAAAAATACCAGGTGTGTCCAAAAGCATTTTCGTCTATATCGTCGCCATAAAGCATGGCTACTGATGGGTGGTTCACCAATTTGAATTTAGCCGAACCGAGGTCAGCGCCTTTGCTATTGGTGCCACTCAACAGAGGGACGAGTGTCACATTTGCCTTGTCGGCTGCCGTTTTAACCCATCCGTCCAGTTGGCTTTCCAGGGTATGGTTGTCTGCTCTGTTGATGATAAAAGTACCTGGGCTGAATTGTTGATCAGCCATATCGAAGGATTCTGAGGCATAGCGCACTTTGACGCCTTTTCCCAATAATTCCGCCAGCCAGGTCATTTCCGCCATTGATTTTCGCCGAACACACCAGGCATAAGGCGCTACGGCTATCATAGATTCGGGTGCCTTATATGGCGTGAATTCTTTTTTGGGATCGATTCGTTGTTTGGCGGCAAAAGCATCGAAGCCATGTGCTAACGGCAGCGACCAGGCTGTAATATCATAAGTCAATGAGTCGCTGAGATAAGGTGCCGGTTCCATCAGTACCTGTACGAGCACCCCTTTGGGTTGGTAGGCGCTGATGACCAGATCATTTGGCATCACCTTAGTACTTGTTTCTTTGCCTGTTATATAATCGTATCCTTTTACGCCATCGATAGTGGTCCCTGCCCGGCCATATTTTATTTTATGCCGGTCGAGGAGTTGGCAAAAAATATTGACTTTATTGGCATCGTTATTGT
>JBILHQ010000213.1:0-10325 GCA_044350415.1 Saprospiraceae bacterium
CATCGCCATATCAGCACCATCACCACGACGGAAGCCCATTTTAATGATACGAACATATCCTCCCGGACGGTCAGCAATTTTTTCAGCTACTGTTCCAAAGAGTTCGTGCAGTACTTCTTTATTCTGGAGGTAACCAAACACAACACGACGGGAATGCGTGGTATTGTCTTTTGCTTTCGTTAAAAGTGGTTCTACATAGCGACGTAAAGCTTTGGCTTTAGCCAATGTAGTATTGATCCGTTTGTGCTCAATGAGGGAATTAGCCATATTGGCCAACATTGCGCGGCGGTGGGCAGCTGTACGTCCCAGGTTATTAATCTTATCTCCGTGTCTCATGGATGATATGTACCTTGTTTAGGTGGCAGCACGGGAGCAGCGAAAAGCGCTTCACGGTTACTGCACTTGTGAAAAAATGATTAGCGATTTATTATTCTTCGTCCAACTTGTATTTGGCCAGATCCATTCCAAAAGTCAGACCCTTATCCTGTAGCAACTCTTCAATTTCGACGAGTGATTTTTTACCGAAATTACGGAATTTGAGCAACTCATGGGTATCATAGCGAACCATGTCAGCCAGAGTGTTAATCTTAGCAGCTTTCAGACAGTTATAAGCACGAACACTAAGGTCAAGATCTTCTAATGAAGTTTTGAGCAGTTTGCGCATGTGGAGGATATGCTCATCCACTACACTTTCTTCGCGATTAGAAGGCGTATCGAAAGTGATATTCTCGTCAGTAATCAGCATCAGGTGCTGAATTAAAATACGACTGGCTTCACGAATAGCATCTTCAGGATGGATTGTACCGTCAGTTTTAACGTCGATAACGAGTTTTTCGTAATCCGTACGTTGACCAACACGGGTATTTTCCACTTTATAAGCGACGTTTTTAATCGGCGTATAAATCGCATCGATTGGAATAACACCAATCGGAGCGTCTTTAGGAGCACCTTCATCGGCAGGCTGGTAGCCACGGCCTTTAGTTATAGTGAATTCCAATTCTAATGTCACGGATGGCTCCATGCGACAAATAAGAAGATCAGGATTCATTACTTTAAATACATTATTGGCAGCATCGATTTCGCCTGCACGGAATTCTTCTTTCCCGTAAACAGTCATGAAAATACGCTCTGCGTGTCCCAGCGGTGTGTCGGAATCATCGATAACCGATTTGAGACGTACTTGCTTAAGATTGAGTACAATATCAACCACGTCTTCTACTACGCCTTTAATTGTAGCAAATTCATGGTCAACACCGCCAATGCGCACAGCACTTATCGCAAAACCTTCGAGAGAAGACAACAGTACACGACGCAAAGAATTACCGATCGTCTGGCCAAAACCTGGCTCGAGGGGTTTGAATTCAAAAGTGCCTTCAAAGTCGGTTGCTTTTTGAAGCAGAATTTTGTCTGGCTTTTGAAAATTGAGAATACTCATATGTAGATGGAACGCTCCTGATTTAAAGGATGGAAATTTGGTATATAAGGGGAATCAGTTTCAACGGTATTCACCAAGGGGCAATAAACGCGAAAACGGTTGGCTATCCATACAGACAGCCAACCTTTTTCTATATCTCAGAATTACTTAGAGTACAATTCGACAATCAACTGTTCATTAAGTTTCTCAGGAATCTGATCACGCTGAGGAAATGCGAGGAATACACCTTGCATTTTATCAGGATTCCACTCCAGCCATGAAAATTTACGAACGTCGTTGGTTTTACCACCCACGTGGATCGTAATATTTTCTAGACCCTTTGATTTTCCACGAACACTCACAATATCACCCGGTTTCAGAGAATACGAAGGAATGTTCACCAAATTACCATTAACAGTAATGTGACGGTGAGAAACCAATTGGCGGGCACCACGGCGGGTCGGGGAAATACCCAAACGATAAACCGTGTTGTCCAAACGAGCTTCGAGCAATTGGAGCAATACTTCACCCGTTACACCGTGACGACGGGTAGCGTTGACGAAAGTCAGCCAGAACTGCTTTTCCAAAATGCCATAAGTATATTTAGCCTTTTGTTTTTCAGCTAACTGACGCCCATAGTCGGAACCGGCTTTACGCTTGCGCGTTTGTCCGTGTTGTCCGGGCGGATATTTACGCTTTTCAAAATATTTATCATATCCAAAAAGCGATTCGCCGAACGAGCGCGATTTTTTAGTAGTTGGTCCGGTATAGCGAGCCATTATCTGTACTGGTCTAGTTTAAAATAGATAACTGAATGTCAATCAAGTGTTTACACACGACGACGTTTTGGCGGGCGGCATCCGTTGTGTGGAACCGGCGTCACGTCATTGATGACCTGAACTTTCAAACCTGACTGATCGAGTGCACGGATAGCCGCCTCACGACCGGAACCAGGTCCTTTTACGTATACTTCAACGGTACGCATACCTAAGTCAAAAGCGACCTTAGCAGCATCGTTGGCAGCCACCTGTGCTGCGTAAGGAGTATTTTTTTTCGATCCGCGGAAGCCGCCTTTACCAGCACTAGCCCAGGAAATAACCTCGCCTTGCTTGTTCGTGATCGAGATAATGATGTTGTTAAAACTCGCCCTAATATAAGCTAAACCGTCAGGTGTAACCTTTACTTTGCGTTTTACAACTTTTTTTGTTGCGCCTTTTGCCATTTTATTTGATAAAATGCATTGAGAATCCGGTAAAACAGCGACTAACTGCCCAACCGGAGTCAGTGTTTACTTAGTTGCTTTTTTCTTGTTTGCCACCGTTTTACGTTTACCTTTACGGGTACGCGCATTGGTACGGGTACGTTGACCGCGAAGAGGTAAACCTTTCCGATGACGAAGTCCGCGATAACATCCAATGTCCATCAAACGTTTGATGTTCATTTGGACCTCAGAGCGAAGCTGTCCTTCAGTTTTTACCTCATCAGCGATAATGCGTGTTACCGCCTTAATATTTTCGTCTGTCCACTGCTCCACCTTCGTATTTTCGTCCATTCCTGCTTTTTCAAGAATCATACGCGAAGTTGAAGGGCCGACGCCGTAAATATAAGTGAGGCCAATAACGCCTCTTTTATTACGTGGCAAATCTACACCTGCAATACGTGCCATATTGTGTAATGATATTAGGTTGTTTGACAGAAAAAAATTAACCCTGACGTTGTTTAAACTTCGGGTTCTTCTTGTTGATTACGTAAAGTTTACCATTGCGACGTACAATCTTGCAATCAGCAGAACGCTTTTTAATGGACGGCCTGACTTTCATATCGTTAATTTTTTTTAGCTTAACTAATTATTTGTAGCGGTAAATAATTCGACCACGTGATAGATCATATGGAGACATCTCCACTGAAACCTTATCTCCCGGAAGGATACGAATGTAGTGCATCCGCATTTTTCCTGAAATAGTGGCCAGAATAGTATGACCATTCTCTAAGCGAACTTTAAAATTTGCGTTAGAGAGTGCTTCATCTACTACGCCGTCTTGTTTTATTAAATCTTCTTTTGCCATAAAAGGCCGTCTTTTTTTTCGGGCTGCAAAGGTCTAACTTTTTGGCAATATTATCTGCATTTCCGAATTATTTTTTATTTCATTTAAAATAAATTCGTGATCAGATAAAATATCAGCCTCGCCTTTCCTTACCACAACACTATGTTCGTAATGTGCACTTGGATTTTTATCGCGTGTCCTGATAGTCCACCCGTCATTTTCCTGATACACATCTTTAGTTTTTAAATTGATCATTGGCTCTATCGCCAACACCAGACCATCCCGCATTACGATTCCTTTTCCTCGTTTTCC
The DNA here is from genome assembly GCA_044350415.1 of Saprospiraceae bacterium. GTDB lineage: Bacteria > Bacteroidota > Bacteroidia > Chitinophagales > Saprospiraceae > M3007. Next base: position 3,772 of record JBILHQ010000213.1, read on the forward strand.
ATAGTTAGGTACTTCAGGATCTTCATGTAATGAACGGCCCAAACCATGTCCAACTAATTCACGGACTACACCATATTTATGCTTGCGTTCACAATAGTCCTGAATGGCAAATGAAATATCTTCTACCCGATTCCCAACTACTGCCTGTTTAATGCCTTGATAAAGAGATGCGTAAGTTACCTGCAACAACTCAATTACTTCTGGCGCCACATTATTCATTGCAAAAGTGTACGCAGCGTCGCCATAAAATTCATTCATTTCAACGCCACAATCCACAGAAACAATATCTGTATCCTTAAATTCTCGCTTTGCTGGTATCCCGTGAACTACAATATCATTGTAAGAAACACATAACGAACCAGGAAAAGGATTACTTGCTGATCCATAACCTTTGAACGCAGGGCGGGCCCCGTGATCCCTGATATACTCCTCGGCAGCCTTATCGATTTGTCCACCCGTAACACCGGGCTTCAAAATGGAACCAACATGAGCCAATGTCTTGCAAACCAAAATACAGGAAGCCCGAATCAGTTCAACCTCTTCATTAGTCTTATAAAATATTTTCTTTCCTGACTGACTTGAAAAGAGCCCCATGGTTTGCTGCCTTCTAATTGAATAGTTTCCTTGTTATTGAGGTTGACCAACCTGAATTCCCTGGGTTGAACGACCCTGAATACGACCGGATTTGATCAGACCATCATATTTTTGTGTTAAAAGATAACTTTCAATAACCTGCAGTGTATCAAGTGCCACACCTACCATGATAAGCAATGTGGTACCACCGAAGAACAAAGCAAACTGTTGGTTAACTCCAAAAGTAGCAGCAATAGAAGGCAGGATACCCAGAAGACCAAGGAACACAGCACCCGGAAGAGTGATACGAGTCATGATATTATCGATATATTCTGCAGTCGCATCACCTGGCTTAACACCAGGAATGAAGGCGTTACTTTTTTTCAGATACTCCGAGTAATTAGTTGGGTTAATCATCAAGGCCGTATAAACATAAGTGAATGTAACGATCAATAAGAAAAACGCAATATTATAACCTAAGGAATAAATATCATTGAAGGCATGAATTCTTCCAGAAGCAGCATTAGAGCCACTGAAGTAAGAAATTGCCGTTGCCGGCAGGAACATCAGCGCCTGTGCGAAGATGATCGGCATTACACCTGCAGAGTTTACCTTGAGGGGTAAATAGTCGCGAGCACTTGCTTGCGGTACAGCACCACCGGTTCGGCCAACCATACGCTTAGCAAATTGAAGTGGAATCCGACGAACACCCTGAATAACCAGCACGGTAAGCAGTACAATTACAAAGAATATTATTAATTCAACGAAGAAAAGCAATAAACGATTCTCGCCAAACATAGTTTGGAATTCAAAAACAAAGGCACCCGGAAGACGGGCAATAATCCCCGCCTGAATAATTAACGATATACCATTACCAATACCCTTGTCAGTGATCCGTTCACCCAACCACATACAAAAAATAGTACCGGCTGTGAGAATAAAGAGATTGGCAAACCAGAATAACGAATCAGGAATATTAGGAGATACTGCCCCCGGCATACTACGAACCATCTGGATATAACTACCTGCCTGTACTAATGCAATGGCAATGGTAAGAAAACGAGTAATTTGATTCAGTTTTTTACGTCCACTTTCTCCTTCTTTAGTTTGAAGGCGCTGGAAATAAGGAACGGCAAAGCCCAATAACTGCACTATGATAGAGGCCGTAATGTAAGGCATTACACCAAGTGCAAAAATAGCAGCGTTATCAAATGCTCCTCCAGTAAAGGTATTCACTAAACCAAGTAAGTCACCTGTTGTGTTACTTCCACCGTAGTTTTTCAGTGCTTTCGGTACAACACCTGGTAATACAACCCAAGTACCTACACGATAAACCAAAAGAAGGAGCAGCGTGAAAAGAATGCGCTCGCGGAGTTCTTTAATACTCCAGATGTTTTTAATGACCTTAACGAATTTCATTACGCCAGCAGATTATTTTAAGCGATGGTAACAGTACCGCCAAGTGATTCAATTGCACTGCGGGCAGAATCCGAAACAGCATGGACAGTAATATCTACTTTTGAAGTAAGAGTACCGTTGCCGAGAATTTTTATCTGCTCAGATGCTTTAACCATACCCAAATCAATCAGGGATTGAACATTAAATGTAGAAGTACCTGCTTTCTTAATCAGGGTTTCGAGATTCCCCAAGTTAAGTGGTACATACTCCACACGGTTAATGTTTTTGAACCCTCGTTTGGGAAGGCGGCGTTGCATAGGCGTTTGACCACCTTCGAATGCGCGTTTTTGTTTCGCACCACTACGCGCTTTATCGCCTTTGTGACCACGTGTGGAAGTACCACCGCGGCCAGAACCTGTACCACGCGCAATTCTTTTGCGGGATTTAACTGCGCCAGTTGTTGGGCGAAGATTACCGAGTTCCATTATCGTATTCGATTTAATAATGTTCTTTAAAAAAGTTGGCTCAAAAAAGAAAGTGATTAACCTTCTACAACCTGAACCAAATGTCCCACCACCCGGAGCATACCGAGTGTCTGAGGATTATTTTCACGCTCAACCGTTTGGTTCATCTTGCGAAAACCGAGGGCTTTTAGCGTGTCTTTTTGCCGTTTGCTCTTGTCAATCGGACTTTTGACGAGGGTAATTTTAATTTTACTCATTGTATTAGCCGTTGAAGAGTTTTTCCATTGAAATACCGCGCTGGCGGGCAATTTCAGAAGGGCTGCGCAAGTTAGACAAAGCATTAATAGTTGCTTTGACTACGTTGTGAGCGTTTGATGATCCTTGTGATTTTGCCAAGACGTCGCGAACACCAGCCATTTCGAGAACAGCGCGCATAGCACCACCAGCAATAACGCCGGTACCGTGAGCGGCTGGTTTTATAAATACGCGGCCAGCATCAGACTTTCCATGCGATTCATGTGGGATAGTACCATTAATAATTGGCACTTTCACCATATTTTTTTCCGCATCCTTTTGTGCTTTGGCGATTGCCTCAGATACCTCACGGGCTTTACCAAGTCCATGACCAATATTTCCTTTACCGTCGCCAACAACCACAACAGCTGCGAAAGTAAATGTCCGCCCCCCTTTAGTTACTTTAGCTACACGGTTGAGCGCAACCAACTTTTCTTTGAACTCAGGTGCTTCAGAAGCAGGTGCGTTCGTTCTATCTAAATTTTGCTTAGCCATTTGTCAGAGTATGATGAGCTATTCTTGTATTGAATAAAAACGCGGACCGATTAAAACTGAAGACCGCCTTCCCGAGCACTATCAGCAAGTGCCTTAACCCGTCCGTGATAGAGGTAACCGCCTCTGTCAAACACTACTGCTTTAATACCGGCAGCAATTGCTTTTTCAGCGATTAGTTTACCTACAGCCACTGCTTGCTCCATTCCGGCACCACCAGCTTGCGCTGAAGAGGCCGATGCAATAGTTTCACCTTTAACATCATCGATTACCTGACAGTAAATCGATTTATTAGAGCGGTAAACACTCAGACGCGGACGTTCTGTAGTACCTTTAATGTTCTTGCGGACGCGCTTATGAATCCGTTGACGACTTTGTTGTTTAGTACGTTTCATTTTATTTAGCATTACTGCCCCGATACCGACCGGAGCGGTTCTATGTCAATAATTATTATTTCTTGCCGCCAGCAGTTTTACCAGCCTTACGACGGATAATTTCACCTTTGAACATAATACCTTTTCCTTTGTAAGGCTCAGGTTTACGGAAGGCGCGGATCTTTGCACACACCTGCCCAAGCAATTCCTTATCATATGACTCCAGACGGATGAGCGGTGCAGAACCTTTCTCCATGGCAGTAGTCAACTTGATTTCAGAAGGAACTGAAAACATGATAGGGTGAGAGTAGCCAATAGTGAGTGTAAGCAGGTTTCCCTGATTTTCAACACGGTAACCTACGCCAATTACTTCCATTTCGCGGGTATACCCGTCACTAACCCCAACGACCATGTTGCTGATGAGTGCACGATAAAGACCATGCATTGCGCGGTGGCGTTTTTGGTCGGTAGGTCTGGTTACAGAAACCACACCGTCTTCCAAAGATACAGTCATGTCCGGATCCACTTTCTGAGAAAGTGAGCCCCTAGGGCCTTTGACTGTAACGGTATTATCAGATGCTACCGAAAACTCAACTTTAGCCGGGAGTGAAATCGGGAGTTTACCAATACGAGACATATCTTTTCTTTATTAAGAATGATGCTTTGTTATGTTTAAATTGGTTAACTGGCAATTGAAGTTAAAAACTTCAACAAGGTCCAATTAATATATGTAACAGAGAAGTTCTCCGCCAACATTTTGATCTTTCGCTTGTTTGTCAGTCATAACACCCTTGGAGGTTGAGATGATCATCACACCCAGGCCGTTGATAACACGTGGGATTTCGGTAGAGCCCGCGAAACGGCGCAGACCCGGGCGGCTAACGCGCGCCAGTTTCTGAATAACCGGTTTCTTAGAAATGGGATCGTACTTCAAGGCAATTTTGATCAGGCCTTGTATGTGAGCGCCCTCATCGTCGAAGGTATATTTTAAAATATAACCTTGTTCAAACAAAATCTCCGTGATGCGCTTCTTTAGATTAGAAGCGGGAATCTCCACGATGCGATGACCCGCCAACTGTGCGTTGCGAATTCGGGTCAAATAATCTGCTATCGGATCGGTGACTTGCATTATATTAAGAATATTAAGTGAATTAATAATGAATTAGAATGTTCAGGCAATGAAGCCGTACACATTCAGTCTTTCAACTGCATTTGTTACCACGATGCTTTGGTAATACCTGGTATTTTTCCGTCGAGTGCCATTTGGCGGAATTTTACCCGGCAAATACCGAATTTGCGCATGTAACCTTTTGGTCGACCAGTAAGTTGGCAGCGGTTATGCTGACGAACCGGGCTTGCATTGCGCGGAAGTTTATCGAGAGCTTCATAGTCGCCTTCCTCTTTGAGTTTTTTCCGAAGGCTGGCGTACTTGGCAACCATACGTGCACGCTTATGTTCGCGGGCGATGACAGATTTTTTTGCCATTGTTTATATGAGCGATTGAGAGTTTGCGAAAGTAATGAATTAACGCTTTACAAAAGGCATGCCCATTTCTTTGAGCAATGCATAAGCTTCAGCATCTGTTTTGGCATTGGTTACGAACGAGATATCCATACCCATGATTTTATTCACTTTATCAATGTCTATCTCCGGGTAAATGATTTGCTCGGTGATACCCATGCTATAGTTACCGCGGCCATCGAATGATTTATCATTGATACCCTTGAAGTCACGTACACGTGGAAGTGAAATTGAAATAAAACGATCCAAAAATTCGTACATACGTTCGCCGCGAAGCGTTACACGTACACCGATTGGCATACCTTCTCTGAGTTTGAAGTTAGATACCGAAGTTTTTGCTTTGGTCGATACCGCTTTTTGGCCAGTGATAGTAGTTAATTCCTGGATAGCCACGTCGATAAGTTTTTTATCGCCGGTAGCTTCACCAATACCTTGGTTAATGCAGATTTTTTGAATCCTGGGCACCTGCATAATAGAGGTATAATTGAACTGCTGCATAAGCGCAGGCACTACCTCATTTTTGTATTTCGATTTAAGACGAGCTTCGTATTTCATCACTTGATGATATTTCCTGATTTCTTTGAATAGCGGACACTTTTGCCGTCCACAAGTTTACGACCGATGCGCGTTGGTTCACCTGATTTAGGGTCCATCAAAGCTAAATTAGACAAATGAATCGGGGCTGCCATTTCCTGGATACCGCCTTCTGCGTCCTGCGTTGCTTTGACGTGTTTTTTTACTATATTAACGCCCTCAACGATTGCACGTTGTTTAATAAGCTCCACCGTAACGACAGTACCGGTTTTACCTTTGTCGTCACCCGCAAGTACCATTACAGTATCTCCGCTGCGGATATTTTGCTTTAATTTAAAGCGTTTTACTTTTTGTAAAGTGGCCATTGTTAAAACTTGCTGATTTTAAGCAGTTGTTGCCAGAGTTATTCAATAAATTAAAGTACTTCGGGCGCTAATGAGACAATACGCATATAATCTTTATCGCGCAATTCACGGGCTACTGGACCGAAAATACGTGATCCGCGTGGTTCGTCGGAGGCATTAAGCAACACGACTGCATTGTCGTCGAAACGGATATATGAACCATCCCGTCGGCGGATTTCTTTTTTAGTTCGAACGATAACCGCTTTGGAAACCGTGCCTTTTTTTACACCACCCGGGGAGGCATCTTTTACCGTTACCACGATTTTGTCTCCTACAGAGGCGTATCGTTGACGGGTGCTACCCAGAACACGAATGCAAAGCACTTCCTTAGCGCCGGAATTATCGGCTACGTTCAAGCGAGATTCTTGCTGAATCATGACTTTTTTTTATTTTTTCGGTTTACAGTAAAAGGTGTCAAAATAGATGCCACCAAAGCCGTGAACTAGTTATTTAGCGCGTTCGAGCACTTCAACTAACCTCCAGCATTTATTCTTGCTGAG
>JBILHQ010000214.1:0-10295 GCA_044350415.1 Saprospiraceae bacterium
GACTTACCGAGGGTTTTAGAAAAAATTATGGAAAAGATGAAGGAGTCTGCTTAATAGAAACAGGTCTCCCCAAAGAGTTAAAACCCTCCACAATAATCCGGCACGTCACTTTTTTGCATAAATCGCTTGAGTATGCCAGGTAATTTCCGCTTACCTTCTTCCTTCTGGAAGCGATTGCTGTTTAAACAGGACGTTCTGTGGTGGTGGGATGCCCGCCCCACCACCACAAAACATCCCCCTCCCCAAAAACCCCCTACTTCCTTATTGCCTCCACAGGATCCATCTTACTTGCCTGTGCGGCAGGCACCATCCCGGAAATAACCCCCACCACCACGGAGGTGATAATACCGAACAGCACATTGCCGAGCGACAGACTGATATCAAAATCCAGGACATTCGAGATAATGACCGTGAACAGTTCGATGAGCAGGAGTCCGAAGAGGCCGCCGGTGAGACAGAGGATGATGGCTTCGATCAGGATTTCGAGGAGGATAAACCAGCGTTTGGCACCGAGGGCCATTTTGATACCGATCTGGTTGGTGCGTTCTTTCACGGAGACGAACATGATATTGGCGACGGAAAACATCCCCACGAGGAGAGCGAAGCCGCCGATCAGGATACCGGCGACATTCAGTACGCCGAATACGCCGTCGAACAATTTACTCAGGACCGACAAGGTATTCAGCGCAAAATTGCTCTCTTCCCGCGGACTCAACCGGCGTTCGGAGCGCAACACGCCGATGATTTCATCCTTCATATCTTCCAGGTTCACGCCCGGTTTGGCCTTCACACTGATACTGGTCCGTTCAAATTGTCCGGCCCGGCGCACATTGAATCCGCGTCGGGCGAGGTTGTAGCCCACGAGAACGGCCTGGTCGAAATTAAACGGTTTCAGCAGGTCATTCCCCGATTTTTTCAGCACCCCGATAATCCGCAGTTTTCTGCCGCCGACATTGATCTCCCGGTCGAGGGGATCGACGCCCTGTCCAAACAGGCCTTCTGCAATCTGGAATCCCAGGATACACACATCGGAGCCGGAGGAGTATTCAATGGCCGAAAAATACCGGCCTTCGCCTTCAAATTCGAGGTGAAACAAGTCGCGGCAATCTTCGGTAATGCCGAGGAAAAAGGTATTTTCCACACTGGAAGAGCGCCATTTAACGGTCTTGGAGCCCAGAAACTGCCAATATCCGATGGACTCCGACAAACGCAGGCGATCCTGGAGCGCTTCAAATTCTTTGTAGGAAAAATTGGGGCGGCGCATCCATTTCCAGTAGTTATTACTGGGGTCTTCTGCCCACGAAAATTTCTCGATATAGATCACGTCGTTCCCCAATTTATTCATGGAATTCCGGATATTATCTTCCAGCGAATTCACGGCGCTTTTGACCCCGATGATGCAAAAAATACCAATGGTGACGCCCAGCAGGGAGAGGAAGGAGCGCAATTTATTGGCGACTAATTGCTGCCATGCCTGCGAAGCACTTTCTGATATTATGCGTAAAATCTGCCTCATAATAAGCGTTGATGTTGATACCGGCAATCAAAAGGGATATTGCACCCGCAAATATGACTCAAACTTACGATGAAGTGGTTTTCATTCGATGAAAAGGGACAATAAATATATGAACTGGCGGAAAAGATGTTGGAAATGAATGTCGAATATCGATACTTTGATGGAGATTTGGGTAATCATTAGCATTTGAAGGGGCGGGCGGAACAATGTCAAAAACTCAACCTTTATTCCGTGTGTAGTCCCAGGTTTTTCGTGTGTGTGGGGGGTGCTTCGCCAGGACGCCAAACCCCCAGCCCCTAGAGGGGAGGCGTCTGAGCTGGCTTCGCCTTCGGCCATTGTAATATTTGACAATTGGCTCATTATCAATTTAATAACTGATAATATTCGACAGAAGGCAAAGCTAGCTCAGACGGCTCCCCTTTAGGGACAATGTCGTTGACTTAATTCTACTTTGTCACTTTAAAAATCATTAAAGAAATAGTATTTACATAGCCTCAAATTCTGCAGGTAGTCTCCATCTTTTATGGTGTTGTTGGGGTTGCTGCGCCGGGCGCCAAACCCCTTCAGGGGCTAGGGGTTTGGCGCCCTGGCGAAGCAAACACAAACCATAAAACAGACAAACTCGGCTTAAGGATTTTTAAAGTGACAAAGTAGACTGAATTACCTGACATCCCCTATACAAACGCCTTCAACGACCGCTCAATAATCTTCAAACTCGCTTTTATCTGCGCTTCATTAATCACGAGCGGTGGTGCTAAGCGGATTTTATTGCCGTGGGTAGGTTTGGCCAACAGACCGTTGTCGCGGAACTGCATACAAATATCCCAGGCCAGAGAACTGTCTTCCTGGCAGTTGATAACGATGGCGTTCAGCAGGCCTTTGCCGCGAACGAGTTGAATGAGGGGATTGCGTTGAGCGATGGCTTCGAGTCCCTGGCGAAATAACTCGCCCATACGCTGGGCGTTTTCCGCTAATTTTTCATCTAATACTACTTGCAGCGCTTCCATGGCAACGGCACAAGCCAGTGGATTGCCGCCGTAGGTGGAACCGTGTTCGCCTGGTTTGATGGTCAACATGATCTCGTCGTTGGCCAGAACGGCAGAAACTGGCAGCACACCGCCGGACAGGGCTTTTCCGAGAATCAGCATGTCGGGTTGGAGACCGTGGGTGGCCAACATATTGCCGGTGCGGGCGATACCCGTCTGGATTTCATCGGCGATGAACAATACATTATTGTCTTTGCAGATTTGTGCCACGCTCCACAGGTACTGCTCGTCGGGAACAACCACGCCTGCTTCGCCCTGGATGGGTTCTACGATAAAACCAGCAATATTTTTATCGTTGGCCAGCGCGTTTTGGAGGGCGGTGATGTCATTGTAGGGGATGGACCCGATACCGCCCATAAACGGGCCGAAGCCTTTCCGACTGGATGGATCGTTGGAAGCAGACACCACTGATAAGGTTCTTCCGTGGAAATTACCTTTGGCAAACAGGATTTTGGCTTCATTATCTGCAATACCTTTTACCTGATAAGCCCACTTGCGGCAGAGTTTCATGGCAGTTTCCACCGCTTCCACGCCGGAGTTCATCATGAGCACCTTATCGTAACCAAACAGTTTGGCCATATATTCTTCACATTCGCCCAAAAGGTTGCTGTGAAATGCCCTGGAAGTGAGCGTCAGTTTTTCAGCCTGCTTTTTCAGGGCTTTGATAATCCTGGGGTGGCAATGTCCCTGGTTGATGGCAGAATAAGCCGACAAAAAGTCATAGTACTTCTTGCCTTCCACGTCCCATACAAAAACGCCTTTGCCGCGTTCCAATACCACTGGTAACGGGTGGTAATTGTGAGCGCCATATTGGTCTTCCTTCTGGATCAGTTTTTCTGTCAGGGTATTTGTGGTGGTGGTATGTGTTGCTGCCATGATTACAATAAGTTTTAGCCTACAAAGGTAGTAGTATTTTTTAAAAATTGAAATAATTTAATTAATTTGACTTAATAATTTAGATATTTGCGTCAAATTTTATTTTTAAAGACAATTTAAGGACAATTTACAATTAGATGAACGGCACAACAGACCATCCTTTAGACGAATTTGATATCCGGATTTTAAAATTGCTCGAAACTGACGGCCGGATGGCATTCTCCGCTATTGCTTCCGAAATGGGCATTTCCAACACGATGGTACACCAACGGGTGGCGAAAATGACCGAACAAGGCATTCTGACCGGTATCAAGCCTGTGTTGAATGAAAAAAAGATGGGGTACGACTGGGGAGCATTTACCGGATTAACCCTTGAAAAAGACCACGATTCCCAGCGGATCATCGAGGCGCTCAAACAAATCCCGGAGGTCACTGAATGTTATTATATTACCGGTGCGTTTACCTTGTACATCCGGATTATCGCCAAAAACCACGAACACATGCGACAAATACTGTACGAACAAATAGATAATATCGGCGGAATTGCCAAAACAGATTCCATGATTGAATTGGGTTGCGCTTTTAAAAGAAATATTATTTTATAAATGACGCGTACTGAACCATATCGATGGTGCAGGTTCTAATGGCGACAACGGCAGCCAGGATCCTGAAGTCAATTATTCGATGGCCAAACTTTATCCGGGGGTAGATGGCCGCAACCTGAATATTGCCATTTACAATGCAGCGGGTACCTCGTTGTTGGCACAGGTGTCCGGTGTAACCACCGCTTACGCTGAATTATACCCCAACGGCTGCAGGCTGGTATACCATTAAAGTAAAAAATGCGGTATCGACACAATTGGGCCAAAAGATTTGGGTTAACACCCCTTATACCGCTCCAACCAGTGTGAATACGCGGAGTTCCCCGGCAACCTGGAGGAGCCCTCCGAAGAAGAGAACACGGTATCAGCGACCAATGGTTTGGTGAACTTCAGTGTGGCTGGTGTTTCGGACCGGGAGGCGATTCATGTTATAGTCACCGCGAAGTGGTTTTGTAAAATGATCGGTTTTCATCAGTTCCGTTGACAAGGCGTAAAACACAGGCGATGCAGCGCATCGGCGAGGCTTTACAACGCAGTCAGCGGGGCGGAGGGAAAGCGAGCAATTACAAAACCACTTCGCGGTGACTATGCCTTGTGTGTCCTTCGGGGAAAAGTTCTGGTAGACGTCACCGGGAACTATTGCACAGATCCAGGTGTCCTTTAATGCTGTATTTGGCAGCGTGAACAACGGCGTGTATATCCTGGAAGCAGTGTCGCCTTCGCTGCGGCAACAAATTCGGGTGATGAAAATGCAATAGGCAAATTTTAAAAAGCAGGCAGATGAGCGTTGACAACTTAAAAAAGTTGTCAACGCTGCACGCAGCATGCTGTATTTTATAATCGCAGGTGTACAAATTTCGACAGGCGCAGCCACCATAACTTAAGGAATCAACGCCCCTAAAGGGGGGGCAACTGAAAATAGCGCATCAACGATCCTGAAGGAGTCGACTGTAAATAGCCCCCAGTGCAACCGGGGGATCAAGTGAAAAATAAGCTTTCCTATTAGGATGGAACCCGGGCAGGATTTATTCTAAGATTTGCTTTGTCCATCTCAATTTTTCCCCGTTTCTTAGCCCCCGTAAAAACATAAAATACATGTCTGACTTTCAAATTAAGGCCGCCCCAACTGTTTACGACGTGATTATCGTCGGTTCCGGTGCGGGTGGCGGTATGGCTGCCTACGAACTCACCAAAGCGGGCGCCAAAGTGTGCCTGTTGGAAGCGGGGCAACACTTCGATCCGGCCGATCCGAAATACATCACCCAGTTAAAATGGCCTTACCAATCCCCGCGCAGAGGTGCCAGTACGCGTTACCGGCCTTTTGGCGATTTTGATGCTGCTTATGGTGGCTGGGATATTGAAGGGGAGCCCTATACCACCAAAGACGATACGAAATTTCGCTGGTTCCGGTCGCGGATGCTCGGTGGCCGCACCAACCATTGGGGCCGTATCAGTCTGCGGTTTGGGCCGCAGGATTTCAAACGCCGGAGCATTGATGGATTGGGAGAAGACTGGCCCATCGGCTACGAAGATGTGGCACCGTTTTACGACGAGGTGGACAAACTCATTGGGGTATTTGGTTCCAAAGAAAATTTGCCCAACGATCCGGACTCCATTTTTCTGCCGCCGCCTGCACCGCGCCTGCACGAGCTCATGCTTATGAAAGGGAATAAAAACCTGGGCATCACCACGATTCCTTCCCGACTGAGTATCCTCACCAAACCAATTAACGACGAACGCGGCGTTTGTTTTTATTGTAACCAATGTAATAGAGCTTGCGTGGCCTATGCTGATTTCTCGTCGTCGTCCTGCCTGTGCAAACCTGCGTCCAAAACCAAAAACATGGATACCATTTACTATGCTATGGCGCGCGAAGTATTGACCGATCCCAAAACAGGTTTGGCCACTGGTGTTTCCTATGTAGACACGCAAACCATGGAAGAAAAAACAGTGCGGGGAAAAGTGGTGGTATTGGCGGCCAGTGCTTGCGAATCAGCGCGTTTGTTGCTCAATTCCAAATCGCCCCGTTTCCCGGAAGGACTCGCCAATTCATCGGGCGTAGTTGGTAAATACCTGCACGACTCCACGGGGGCTTCCAGGAGTGCGATCGTGCCGCAACTCTTCGACCGGAAGCGGTACAACGAAGACGGCGTAGGCGGTCTGCACGTTTATTCGCCCTGGTGGAAAGACAATAAAAAGCTCGATTTCCCGCGTGGTTATCATATTGAATACTGGGGCGGCATGGGTTTGCCGGCGTATGGTTTTGGCTGGGGTATTGAGAATATCAACGGTATGTTTCCCGACCGCAATGGCAACAAACACGACGCAGGTGGTTACGGGGCATCCCTAAAAGACGATTACCGCCGCTTTTATGGTGCCTATATCGGCATGGCCGGTCGCGGCGAAGCCATCGCCCGGGAAGATAATTATTGCGAAATTGATCCCGAAAAAGTAGATAAATTCGGTATTCCGGTACTCCGGTTTCGGTACAAATGGTCGGACCACGAACGGTTGCAGGCGAAACACATGCACGAAACCTTTGAGCAAATTATCCACGAACTGGGCGCTATTCCTTTAGGCCCTAAACCAACCGCCGAACAGGATTATGGCCTGAATCTGCCCGGAGAAATTATCCATGAAGTGGGCACAATCCGCATGGGCAATGACTCCAATAAATCGGCACTTAACAAATACCAGCAAGCCCACGACGTCAAAAATCTTTTTGTCGTGGATGCCGCGCCATTTGTCTCCCAGGGCGACAAGAACTGTACCTGGACCATTTTGGCGCTTTCCATGCGGGCGTCAAGGTATATTGTGGAACAAAAAAAAGCAGGAAAATTATGAAACGCAGAGATATTTTAAAAGGCATAAGCCTTAGCTCCCTCGGACTGGTTGGGTTAAATCCACAGGTGAGGGCCAGCGAAATGGTGGATTCTTTTTTAGACGCTGAAGGCGATAAAAAAGATCCGGAATTCGAACAGTTTGGCCGCACCGAATATGAAAAGATGCGCGATGCCAAACTGTTTGCAGAAATCTTTTTCACCAAACACGAGATGAAAACCATCACGGTCCTCGTGGATATCATCATTCCGCGCGATGCCCAATCGGGCTCAGCAACGGATGCAGGTGTGCCGGCTTTTATCGAGTTCATGGCCAAGGATAAACCGGAGCTGCAAACGCCTTTGCGCGGCGGACTCACCTGGCTGGATAACCATTCCAAAGGCCGGTTCGACAAAAATTTTATCGACATTACAGATCAGGAAAGAATTGCCATTGTCGAGGATATTGCTTACCCGGAACGCAAAAAGAATGGGTTCAGTCACGGTATTGCTTTCTTCAGCCTGATGCGCAACCTCACCGCTTCAGGATTTTGGAGCAGCAAAATGGGCATTGAAGACATTGGTTATCAGGGCAATAGACCCAATCAATGGGAAGGTGTGCCCGATGAGGTACGGCGGCAATATGGGTTATGATGTAAGAGGCAGGAGGTATTACTGCGAATAACGGGTTAAAATGACACAGATTGAGGCCTGGCTTCGTGTTTGGGGCAGGTTACTTTTTCGCCGAAAAAGGCGAAAAGGTAACTTGCCCCGATCCTGGTTATTGCTGCCTAAACAATAGGTTGGCATTAACATACCTTGATATTTAAATCGCTGTTTAACCCGTTATTTGCATTAACACCTAAATACATGCGCCATCTATTTCAAGCCACCACCCTGTTTACTGTATTGCTCCTCGGATGTTCTGCTTCCATCTCTGCACAAGACCATTCTGTCGCCCGAATATGGAATGAGGCACTACTGGCCACTATCCGCGAAGATTTCGCCCGTCCGCCGGTACAGGCGCGTACCCTTTTTCATTCTTCGATGGCCATGTACGATGCCTGGGCCATTTATGATACGATCGCCGACACCTATTTATTAGGGAAAAAAGTGGGCAATTTCACTTGCCCTTTACAAACCTTTCCAAGACCGGCGGATATTGAAGCGGCCCGAAAAGAGGCCGTGAGCTTTGCGGTTTTCAGGGTTTTGTGTTCCCGTTTTGGCAGCTCCCCCAAAGCGATGGGTGCAATTATTCGTTTTCGGGAGGTCATGAAAAAACTAGGGTATGATTACAGTAATTATGCCACCAACTATGAATCCGGGTCACCTGCTGCATTGGGCAACTATCTCGGACAATGTGTTCTTCAAATGGGCCAAACAGATGGTGCCAATGAAGCTAAAAATTACATGATCCAGTATTACAAGTCGGTCAATCCGCCTTTGGACATCCTGAACTCGGGCGATTCCACGATAATCGACCCCAACCGCTGGCAGCCGCTCAAACTCCCCAAAGCCATTGACCAGAATGGCCACCCGCTCCCGCCCGTGCAGGTTTTCCAAAGCCCGGAATGGGGATTGGTGCAGCCTTTTGCCCTGAAAAAGACGGATTTAAAAATCAATAAACGCGACAACCGGGATTTCTGGATGTACCACGACCCGGGGCCTTTCCCTACATTAGATACCCTGAAAGGCGAAGGTATGTCGGACGAATACAAATGGAATTTTGAGTTGGTGGCTGCCTGGTCTGCTCACCTCGACCCTACCGACAAAGTCCTGTGGGATATTTCGCCGGCAAAGATCGGCAATGTTAAATCTTACCCCACCAACCTGGCAGATTTGCACCAGTTTTACAATTTCAAAACCGGGCAGGATGGCAGCATGGGCAGGGATACCAATCCCAGAACAGGCCAGCCTTACACAACCCAAATCGTTCCCAGGGGCGACTACACGCGGGTGCTTACCCAGTTTTGGGCCGACGGCCCCTCCTCCGAAACGCCCCCGGGCCACTGGTTTGCTATTCTGAATTATGTGGCTGACCAACCGGGATTAGTGAGAAAATTCAATGGAAAAGGCAGGGAGCTGAATAACCTGGAATGGGATGTCAAGTGCTATTTTGCCTTGGGGGGCGCTGTTCATGACGCTGCCATTACTGCCTGGGGCATCAAAGGTTGGTATGATGGTGTAAGGCCTGTTTCTGCGCTGCGGTACATGTCTGATCTGGGGCAAAGCACCAGTAAGAAATTGCCCCGATACCACCCTGCAGGTATCAAACTCGAACCCGGATTGATTGAACAGGTAAAAATCGGCGATCCATTGGCTGGACCGAAAAATAAGAATGTCGGCAAAATAAAAGTGTATGCCTGGCGCGGCCCGATGATGGTAACAGACACCACCACTCAAACAGCAGGCGTGGGTTGGATACTCGCCGGCGATTGGTGGCCCTACCAACTCAAAACCTTTGTTACGCCGCCTTTTGCTGCGTATATTTCGGGACACTCCACTTTCTCCCGGGCAGCAGCAGAAGCCCTGACCTTATTAACAGGCGACGAATATTTTCCGGGGGGATTGGGCGAATTCAAAATTACCGCCAACAGTAATTTTCTTCGGTTAGAAAAAGGTCCCAGTGTGGACGTCACCCTTCAATGGGCCACTTACCGCGATGCATCAGACCAAACGAGTTTGTCAAGGATTTGGGGCGGCATTCACCCGCCATTCGACGATATTCCGGGGAGGTTGATTGGTGCGCAAGTAGGTATTGCAGCATTTGAAAAGGCTAAAACGTACTTTTATAAGGATAAAGACGGCGACGGAAAGTATAATTACGAAGATGTAGATGATAATGATGCAGGGAAATGAGTGGTAAGTGGTAAGTGTTGAGAGTGTTCAAAAAACTGATGGATGTCCATACGACTCACCACTAAACACTCACCACTAAACACTCACCACTAAACACTATATTTTACTTTGGCATAGTTCCACCAGCACGCCATTGGAGGATTTTGGATGGAGAAACGCCACTAATTTATTATCGGCACCGGGTTTGGGTTCGCGGTTGAGCGGAATAAACCCTTCCTTTTCAAGGCGGGCGATTTCGGCGACGATGTCATCGACTTCAAAAGCGATATGGTGAATCCCTTCTCCGCGTTTTTCTATAAATTTGGCAATGGGACTGTTCTCGTCGCTGGCTTCGAGCAATTCAATTTTGCTGTCGCCAACGGCAAAAAAAGAAGTCGATACTTTTTCTGATGCTACAGATTCGACTTTATAATGTGCTTCACCAAGCAATTTTCTGAATAATTCATTGCTCTCCGCAATGTTGCGCACAGCAATTCCGATGTGGTCAATTTTCATAATAGCGCCTTACTTTTTAATTTTCAGATTGGGCACCCCCGTTATTTGTTCTAATTTTTTCAACCGCGCCTGAAGATCAGTA
>JBILHQ010000382.1:0-3366 GCA_044350415.1 Saprospiraceae bacterium
AAGTTGTGCAGGGATACATTGCACAATATCTTTGGCAAATGGCGCTGCATAAGTAGCCACCAGCATATAGGCCCACATTGGGATAATAGCATCCGTGGAGCAAAAAACTGCTACGAATTTATCCTGATATTGGGTCCATTCATGATTTTTCAACGCCTCCCGAAAGTCTTTTTCTTTCAGTATCATTTCCATAAACAAATACCCTTTCAGGTCGAATTCAACGATTTCGCCATCCGGATAATAGGTTTCCAGGTCTAAAGTAATCAGGCCACTTTGGGCCACGCGGTTGATAAGTTCCATAATTAGTTGATTAGTTATTAGTTGGTCATTAATTAATTGACAGCCTCTTCGATAGCCGGCAATTCTCCAATACTATTCTCCGGTTCTTTAAAATCTTTGGGTTTGGGCAGGTCTGAGAGGCTGTTGATCCCCATATAATCCATAAATTTGCCGGAGGTACCATATAAGAGCGGGCGACCGGGTCCTTCGCTTCTTCCACTGATTAAAACCAATTCTTTTTCCAAAAGTTTTTGAAGGGCATAATCGCAGCCTACACCCCGTATTTCTTCCAGTTCTGATTTGCTCACGGGTTGTTTGTAAGCAATCAGGGCCAGGGTTTCCATAGCGGCTTGCGACAAGCGTTTTTTGGTATTTTGTTTCAGATGGACGGCTACTGTATTATGATAGGCCCCTTTTGTCAAAAACTGATAACCACCAGCAATTTCCACCAATTCAAATGCGAAACGATCATCCCTGAATAATTCCTGGATATGCTCAATGGTTGTTTTTATATCGGCTTCGGCTATGGTTGCCTGAAAGACTTCCTGCATTACCACCTGTAAATCGACAATTTGTACAGGCTGGGGTGAGGCAAAAATTAACGCCTGGAGATGTTGTTCTAATAATTCCATAGATGATTAGTGATTGATCAAAGCGGGACGGTGCGACATTTCATGGTAGCAAATCACTTCTTCGGTGAAATAATGGCAAACCATACTTTTTCTGGTCAGTCCGTGTCCAGTGGCATCTTTTCCGGTAATGGGGCTACCCCCATGAATCAAATTAGCATGCCAGATGAGCACATCACCGCGATTGGCTAAAAACATTTTAGGTTGTATCCCTGATTGAGCCAGTATTTCGGCAATTTTATCTTCATACCGGGCATTGCTGTCACCGCCGAGCGTAAACGTGCCATTACCCGAATCGTAATCGTCGGTGCTGACAAACGGCAACCGGTGACTGCCGGGATAGTATATCAACGGGCCATTCTCGTTCGTACAGGATTCCAATGCAAACCAGGTCGCGATCAAATATCCCTGCGGCTCAGTGGTCATGTGGATCAAATCGGAGTGCGGGCGCTGCTCACTTCCTAATCTGAAATTCATGGTTTGAAAAGGAATTACTTTTTTTCCCATTAAAAAATGCAGTAATTCCAGTATTGCAGGATGGCGAAAAAATCGCTGATCAGCCAATTTACTCCTTTCCGCCAAGTTGAATATTTTTCGGCCGGTATAGTTAAATCCCGCTTTGCCATCATGCAGCAGGCGGTCAACTTCTTCATTGAGGGCATCAGTGTCGGACTGGGGCGCAAAACCCTCCAGAATCAGGTAGCCGTCGGTAATAAATTGTTTGATTTTGGCTTGTACAGCAGCATCAAAACGGTCAAAACCAGGTCGGCCGGGCAATTGTTCCCATGCATTGGGCTGATCAATCCATGGAATATCAGCGCTGTGCTTCCCTTCGAAATCACGGGTACTCACCGGACTGAAAATGCTTTTCCGGAGTCCAAATCGGTTATACAATGCGCGGTTTCTTTTCAATAAACCTGCATTCAGGAAGTTATTGATTACATAAACCGCCTTTAAACCGCGTAAAAAACCAGTGTGCCTGGCAAATATTCGTTGTAAAGACAAAGACATAGGCGCAAAGAAACAAAGGTAAAAGGTGGCGATGTTTATTTTTATAGTAAAGGAGTGAATATTTGGTATAAAAACGACAAAATTCTTAATAAGGGATGAAAATATCCTTCCAAATATTACTTTTACCCAAAATTTTTAATCTGATGCGCGTTTCCCTTATTTGCTTTGCTTTCTTCGGCTTTCACCAACTTTACTGCCAGACTTTTACGGCAGAGCCCGGTGTATTGCTTGAAAAAAGTATCAACCTCAATGCTGCGAATGAATGTTATATTCATTTTGAGGACAATAATAGTATTGACTCCCTTTACCTGAAATGGCGCTTAGTGGAGTCGAGTATTCCCCCGGGTTGGACTATTGATCTTTGCGATTACGGGACCTGTTATATTGGAATTCCTTCTGGGAAAAAAATGCAGCCGGCACCAGACACCGTACAGCCTTACCTCAAATTACTGGCCTCACCGGGAAATATACCGGGAGAAGCGTGGTTGTGGTTCAGGGTAACCAATGTGTATGACCCGGCTGATTTTCTGGACGTTTATTATGACCTTTTTACACCAGGAATAACCGGAACTAATGCCCAACAGGGCCAGCCAGAAAGGGTGTTCTTCCCCAATCCCGTTTCAGATTTTCTTTTTTCCAACAATACGGACAACCAAGCGGGCAATGTACGAATCCTGAGTATAGACGGTCGGGTATACTATGATGGCCCCTTGACCAGGAATACATCAATCGACGTAAAATCTTGGCCCACTGGAAGTTATATCTTCAACAGCAATGGTGCTCACCAATTAATTATGGTTAGCCACTAGTCAATGCATCATTCGGCTGTTTATACGCCACTCTATTAATTACAATCAATTATCGCCTTTACATGAAATACTTATTGACACTTTTAGTACTTACTGGTTGTGCCTGGTCGTTGCGTGCACAAACCAATGTAAGAATTTTATCACAGACTTCAGAAGAAACCATTCTTCAGGTCGACTTCGCCGATATTGTCCTAATGATGGCCGAAACGCCACAGGGCATGGCCTACACGGTGGTATCAGACAAGTGTACGCCCATTTTGGAAGCTGGTGCGCCGGACATCCCTAAGTTGACCATCCCGCTGATGATTCCACAAAAAGGAGGTATGGCCGTGGAAATTCTTGACCAGAAAACCGTAACTTTACCCAACGTGGTGATTGCCCCATCCAAAGGCAACCTAATGCGAACGGTCAATCCTGCTGATGTGCCCTATAGTTACGGAGAGGCTTATAACCACAACAGTAATTATCCGGTTGCTATCACATCCTTACAAGCGCCATTCATTTTTCGCGATGCCCGTGGGCAATCTTTGTGGGTAAGTCCGGTACAATACAATCCTGTTACCCAGACACTTATCCATTACGAATCTTTAAAAATAAGGGTATATAAAAATACCGATGCCGGCGAAAACGAAGGCACA
>JBILHQ010000215.1:0-10266 GCA_044350415.1 Saprospiraceae bacterium
TATTCGCCTATGAGGTTCATGGCGTGCGAGAGAGAGGGACTAAATGAACCACAAACATACACCATTTATTCACATTTTCCCACTTATTCCCACTTATTTTTCAAATCTGCATTAAAAAAATAACTTAAATTATTGAATATCAACACTTTAATATAAAAGTATTTTTTAGACCTCTTTTTTAAAAAGTTCAGGAAAAAATCAAAACTTGTAAATTATTCTTCCAAAAACCATTTACACATTTCCTTAGGCGGCCGTAAAAGCGGCACCACTGATGCTTTTTTTTTAAAATGAGAGGAAAAACAGGGAAACTATGCCTTAAACCGAAGATTTTGAAGGTGATATTTGGACTATACGCCGAACATATCTTGTTTTATGATGCAGGATAATCGTCAACACACCATTCCGTGCCGTACTACAGTTGACGTGCTAATTAAAAAATTACTCTAACGCTCATTTTTAGCAGAAAAACAGGGTAGGATTTGGACAAAATTTGATTCCAAAGGAGTTGACTCCAAAAAAATGATCTTGTGGGAAAAAGTGGTAACCGATGTTGTGGTACCTGACAATGGAATCATTAAGCGTATGTCTGGGATTTTTTATTCCTGAGAACACCCATATCTTTATGCTTGCTGAGCCTGTCGAAGCATGGTCTGAAAATGATCTGAACTATCTCCGGCTCAATTCATTGTCAATTAATTGAAGAGAATATTCCAATTCGCCCCTGCTGCTGTATTTCCGCGACAATACCCAAACGCCTGCGACAAAAGCAGTTAACGACAATAGCAGCCCAACAACAGCAGCAAGTGCCAGCCAAATATTTTGATAAAGATAGGCAGCTGTAAAAGCAATCACCCATCCGGCAGTAGTACCGCCAATCATCACGTTGATCTTTTTCCTGCGATCAAATTCATTCAGGCGACTCATAACCTGCTCCCGCAATTCCAATAAGTGGCTTGTGGAAAATTCTCCCGGCCCAACGGCTTCCAAAAGATGGAAATCGTCGTTAGATATTTTTTCTAATTGTTCGAGCGGCGTCAACATTTAAACGATTTACAATTTACTGGATTCTCTTATTATAATACTTCCTGTATCAAACGGAAGAGACTGTAAATTGTTTTCAGTAAAAAACCAATAAGCATACTACTTTTGTGCCTTTAATATTCACCTTGCCACTTTTTTCAACATGACAAAGATAATTAGTTTTGGAGCAACTGTACTCTTCACAGCAGCTTTCTTATTCGCTTGCCAAAATGAACCCAAAAAAGAAACAATAACAGATGCTGTGCCAAAACCCGATACCATCAGGGTTGGACCTACGCCTTCTGCCGACGGCGCTGCCACTTATACTGTCACGGAGGGCGTCATTTATTGGTCTGCGAAAAAAACAACAGGTGGCCAGCACAACGGATCCATCAAGGTTAAGTCGGGTTCCTTTAAAATAAATGAAGGCCAAATTCTCAGCGGTTCGGTCATCATGGACATGACCTCTGTGGAAGTGCTGGACCTGAAAGACCCGGGCGAGAAAAGCGATCTGGAACAACACCTGAAAGATAACGATTTTTTCGAAACTGCCAAATATCCGGAAGGAACGTTTACTTTCGATGAAATGCTGCCCAGCAATTTACCAGCATTTAACACGGTTATCCCAGGAATCCTGACCCTCAAAGGGAAAAATAGCCCGGTCAATATTCCACTCAAAACTACCCTGAATGCCAATGAGCTGGTTGCCGAATCTGCCACATTTATCATAAACCGCACTAATTGGGGCATCAATTTCCATTCAGGGATCCTTGGCACCACCAAAGATAAACTGATTGACGATAATGTGATGCTCTCCCTTCGTGTAAAAGCCAAAGTTCTGTAAAAGATCATGTCTGCTTATCTTAATGAAGACGATGTGCGGCAAATTGAACGGTTAATCCGGATAAGTAAAGAAAAACCGCTTTTGCCTGAAACGTTTGTCCCCTGGAACACCGAGGAGGCACCTAAGCACATTTTCTTACCGCCCAAGTTGATCTCGCTCTATGGTTTACCCATTTATGAGACCCTCTCCGATCTGCAAAAACGCGAATTAGCGCGCTTGGAAGTGATATAGTCGATGTATGCTTATTGCTGGTCGGAAGGCCTGTTTTGTATTTTTATGAACCGGTATACACAGGATCGGGAGCCCGACAATCTTGAACGTCGTTTTTTACTGCGTGAAATCATGGAAGAATGCAGGCACCAGGATATGTTCGCGACGGCCATTGACAAACTGGATCGAAAGCCGGTTCCAATGACCCGCCTGCAACGTCTTTTCGGCAATTGGACTGCGCGTTTTCTGCCCGATGGTTTTTTGTTTGTATCGTGTATTGCCATTGAAATTATGGCCGACCGTTATGGCGATCACCTCCGCCAGGATCATACTGTTTTCCCGGTGCTTCAAAAAGTATCCCAACTGCACAATATTGAAGAGGCGCGGCATATCCTTTTTACCAAAGCGGCGCTGAAAAATATACGGAAAAGATCGGACCATTCAGAAGCACCTGGTATAGCATCATCATTTTGCTAAATATGCGCTTTTTTCAGGAAACTTATGTTCGGTCTGAAATTTATACCCAGATTGGCCTCGAGCACCCTCGGAAAATCCGCAAACAGGCGTTCCCTCATTACCAAAAAAAGTTCGCGGTTGAGTGCCTGGATACATTAAAAGAATTTATTGAAAGTTTTAACGGATTTAATGCCATCACACGGCCATTATGGCGAAAAGTGATGAAATTGGATGTATAAAATGCCTATACAAAAAGTAATCATCAGTGATCTGTCGACCTACCTGCCAGCGCAGATTGTCACGAATGCAGATATCGAAAAATGGGTAACTCTACCCGCTCTTCAACTGGCTGGAATGTCAGCGTATGAACCGGAAAAAGTAAAAGCCCTCGAGCCTGGCACCCTGAACCGAATTTTTGGCACCCGCGAACGGCGGTATGCGGCTCCAGGCGAAAATGCTTCAGCGATCGGTGCCGCAGCAGCGCTGCCCATTGTGGAGCGCAAGGGCCGGAACAATATTGATTGTATGATCTTTGCGTCGGCATCGTCAGACATGATCGAACCGGCTACCGCAAATATGGCGCAGGAAATACTGGGACTCGGTTGCCCCGTATTCGACATCAAAAATGCCTGTAACAGCGCCATAACGGCACTACATGTGGCTACTTCGCTTATTCAATCGGGCGCAATGCGAAATGTACTGATTGTTACCGGTGAAAAACCACAGGACTGTGTGAAATTCAATCTTGACAACTCGGATGAATTAAAAAAGAGACTGAGTTCCTACACTTTGGGAGATATAGGTGTGGCAATGTTGGTAGAACTTTCGCCCGATCTCAATCGTGGCATTATACTCCAGCAAATGGAAAGCAGGGGCGAGCACTGGCGGCTTTGCCAGATTCCCGGCGGCGGCTCGGCATTCCCACATGCCGACATGAATTATTTTGAAGGGAAAACTGCTGACCTGCGCGACGCTTTTCTGAAAGAATTTTTGGGTACATTTATTGATTTCTTCACCAGAACTGGTTGGCAACCAGCGGATGTAAAACACATCTTTATGCACCAGGTGTCAATGGGTACTTTTAGTTTCACAGCCCAGGCGTTTGGGTTACCGCTGGATTTATTCAGGCATTCATTTGCCCAATATGGCAATATCGCTTCTGCCTCTATTCCTGTCAATCTTTGCGAGGCTGTTTCATCAGGAGCCCTTTTGCCTGGCGACAAAGTGCTTATTCTCGGCCTGGGAGCAGGCATCTCGTTTAATTTAACCGCAATGGTCTGGTAATTATGTTCAGAGCTTCTCCTATTACCGATACCCTGATCAAAAAGGCGCTCGAAGCACCTGACGAACAGGTCTTACTCACTGGACAACACCAGATTACCAACCTCGACATCTATAATGGTGCCTTGTCACTGGCTCAACACCTGCAACAAAAAGGCTTCCAACCAGGCGACCGGGCCGTCATTGCTGCTCAGCCAGGCTTTGACTTTGTAAAGGTGATTTACGCTTTGATATTTTTACGCGGACAGATTGCGATCATTGATCCGGAAATGGGCAGGGACAATTACAAGTCGAAACTGCGGCAGTTTGATCCGCAATGGGCATTTGTCGACAGCCGGTTATTGCTGCTCCAGGAGCACCCTATCCTACGCTGGCTGTATTTACGAAAATCGGCAACTGCGCCTTACTTTCCGCGCACCAAAGGTATCAAAATAATTGCCTGCGGTTATTGGCTGCCATTAGTGCAAACATTGGTATGGTTGCCGCGCAAGCCCCTGCCCTGCCCTGCCCCTGAAACATTGCTATCCACTTCTGGCACAGCATCACATGCCAACGATGAATTCCTCATCACTTATACTTCTGGTACGATCGCCGAGCCCAAAGGAGTGGTGCATACCGTTGGCTCTATTTCCGAAAGTGTCCGGCTTATTGGACAATTGCTAAATCCTGAAAAAGAAACCCTGATGGCGGCTTATTTGCCGCATTATATACTCATCGCCATGTCGGCCGGACTGAAAGCGTTGGTGTACGATCCTAAAAAAATGGATGCCGTGGAGAAGCTGGCGTTTCTTGCACAAAATGGCGTTACCACCATTATGGGGCCACCTGCCGATTTTCTGCCCATGATCGAGCACTGTGAACAATCTGGCACTACATTTCCTTCAGGGTTACAACATATCATGTTAGGTAGCGCGCCAGTAACGAGGCGTTTTTTAACCCGTATTGCCGCTGTATGTCACCCGGAGTTACAGATTACCTGTTTGTATGGTATGACAGAAAATCTGTTGACAGCCTACACTGATGGGCGGTTTAAGCGGGATTTTGATACTCCGGGAGATTTATTGGGTACCTTAGCACCAGATGTGGAGGCCAAAATCGTGGATGATGAAATTTTCATCAAAAGTCCGCAACTGTTCCGACGTTATTTCCATCTTAGCAGTCGCGATGAATGGCACCCCACTGGCGATCTGGGGCAAATTGACGAATCCGGTCAGCTGATTTTGCTGGGACGGAAAAAAGACATGATTATCAGGCGGAATCAAAATATCTACCCGACACTTTACGAAAGCACCATTAATCAGATTCCTGAGGTGGATGAAGCGGTTTTGGTAGGTATCTATGATGAAGCGAGAGCCGATGAACAGGTGGTGCTTTTTGTAGAGGGTAAGGAAAATTTAGACAAATATACCCTGATGAAAAGACTGGAAGCAGGTCCCTTTGCGATTGATGCAGAGGCATTGCCTGATGAGATTATTTTAATGAAATTACCCCGTTCAGGCAGACAACATAAGGTGGACAAGCAGGCGTTGAGAGCACTGGGAGGGCGGACTTTAGTCCGCCAAAATGTGACGGACTAAAGTTAATATTTAATCGCGGACTAAAGTTCACGCTCCCAGGGCGTTTACTCTTTACCTGCCGCCGCTTTAATTTTTTCTTCTAATTCCAGTTCATCACCGGACGTATATCCCAGGTGCTCAAAAATAATCTCTCCTTTTTGGTTCACCAGCACTGTTAGCGGCGGATTAGAGACATTCATGGCTGTTTGAAATTCTTTGGATGCATCATTAACGATAGTGTATTCCCAGCCTTTGTTGGCTGCCACCGTTTTTATACGGGCAGAAGTACGCGCATCATCAACGCTAACTGCTACAAATTCCACATTGTATTTTTCTTTCCACTCAGGATAAAGGTCTTTGATGGCATCTAATTCTGCGATACAAGGTTTGCACCAGGTAGCCCAAAAACTAAAGACTGTAATTTTCCCTTCCGGAGCAAGGTCTTTTACATTAATAGTCTGCCCTTCGGGTGTTTTTACATTGGCAGTTGGGAGCGTTTTATTTTGGGCAGAAAGCGCGCCGGCCAGCATTACTAAGGAAAAAAATAAAGTTAATTTCTTCATTATCAATGAAATAAGGTAAAAAATAAAGTGAAAAGTGGTGGTGTAACAAGTGACAAAAGCAGCATCGCTTATCTTGCACATATTAATAGAGACTTGTTGCGGTAGAATACTGCCCAGCCAGTTCCCCTTTGCGGGATTTGCCTGCTTTTCGGCTATTTTGGAGCCCATAGCGATGCTGCGAACTGCAAAACGAGCCTCAATCAGGCAAAAAATTTCTCAATTCATGGCTCGACCCCTCCCTCCGCAACAAGTCTCGTACAAATTAATGGATCAAAAGTACCAGATTAATTGAATGCGGGACAGAACGTTGACGAAGAGTTAACAACCCTAAATCTTCCAGGCAACCATGGCAGCAGGTGAAAAGCCCAGAACAGGATGCCATTCGGCACTAAAATCAAGGCGGGGACCTCTTTTAAACATCAGCCCTGCGCCGAAAGACGTGCGGGAAGGTTGGGTACGTACCCCTGCGCGCAAACAAAAAAGCGGAATGGGATGGTACTCCACCCCTGCTTTGATCTGAAATGGCCGTTCAAGATCCTTCCCAACTTCAGTGGCAATGAGGAACACCTCAGAAGGTTGCCATTTAGCACCCATGCGAAGAAAATTGGTGGTGGTGTGTCCTGCAATCTTCTGGATAAAAGGATTTTGCACGCTGGCACCAATGGTCAGTGTAGGAATGGGTATTGCCGTAACACCTACCGTAAAAGTATAACCCATGGCACTCCCATATTCAGCAGCGGAGACCCGCATCGCCTGTAAACTGCCGCCCAAAGAAACTTTTTCCCCCAGCCTCCTCCCGTAATCAGCATGAAACCGTTGTTCAGCGTACCCTTCAATACCCGAATGCAGCACCCCAATACTAAAACCACTCAATCGATCAATTCGCTTAATAGCCTGAAATCCATGTGATTGCCACCCGCCAATACTATATGGAATGGCCGACCAGGCGAATACCCCTAAACGGGGAGATTTTCCAAGTTGTGCCGGATTGGTCATGCCGTTGTCCGGGGAATCAAAGGCAACTGATGCTCCCCCGAGTCCCATATTCGCTGCATTCTCGAAAGGCTGCATAAATACCTGCCCCTGCAAGGATACAACGCCAAAAAGACCCAATAATAACAGCAATAAATACGGATAAACAGTACGCATAAGTGATTTTTTCGAAGAAGAACACCGCATTGAGAGTTGTTGCGGTGGGAGACGCTGAGCCATGAATTTAGATATTTTTTGCCTGATTGAGGCGCTTCTTTGAGTTGGTAGCATCGCCACGGGCTCAAAAACAGCCGAAAAGCAGGCAAAAAATATCAATTTTGACCGGATGGCTTCCCGTCGCAACAACTATTAAACGGAAAAAAATATATCCGCCGTAACAAAGGTAAAAAATACTTGGTAATATGAACCCGCTTCCTTTACCTTTGCATTACCGTACTAATACATTAATGCATTTATGACTACACCTTATGCGTTTGAAACAGCAGCTTTACGCCTGAATTATTGCGATTCTTTGGGCCTTTATGCTGCACTTCGGTCGGGCATCCCCTCCTGTTTATTTGAAAGCGCATCGGCCGTTGACAAAAGCAGCCGAATGTCGTTAATCGGTATTGATCCCACCCTGGAATTGACTGGAAAATCAGACTGCTTATCCGTAAAATTACTTCAGGAAAGGGGCCGTTTGTTTTTCGATTTTTTAAAAACCAATTTTGCCACATATATACAAGTGGGCGAAAACAGCGATCAATCCTTTGATCTGGTGATCCCCAAGGCACCATTTTATGGTCCGGAAGAAGACCGCCTGGAGCGGATGAATATCGCACAACCACTGCGCCAGATGCTGGCAGCGTTCACCCACCCTGAAAAGAATTTTATGGGCCTTTTTGGGGCTTTGGGTTACCGGTTTGTTTACCTTTTTGAAGATATTGAACACAATAAACCCTGCCCTGACCCTGATTTTCATTTGTTTCTGTTCGACAATATCCTTTTATTTAACCACCTTACCCGTGATTTAACCTTATTTGTAACCCGCAGCGGCACAGCACAAACCAGGTCAGATGGCGAAGCATTGCAGGTATTAGTCACTGAGGCGATGGCGCATACAGAGGATTATAAGAACATTCCTGTTCCGGCATTTTCATCTCCTGTTTCCATGCCAGACGATGAAACCTTTAAAAAACAGGTGGCTAAAGGGATACGGCTCTGCAACGAGGGCGAATTACTCGAAATCGTGTTGAGCAGAAAACTGACGATGGCGACTGAGGGCGATTTACTGCCATTGTATGCGCGGTACCGCAGTATTAACCCTACCCCATATCTATTTTATTTCGATTTTGGAACAGAAATCCTGCTGGGAGCCAGCCCTGAACTCATGTTGCGCTATGAGGAAGGACGCGCCACTCTTCGCCCCATCAGCGGCAGCGTCCGAAGGTCTGACAATCCGATTGAAGATCACCGGCTGATGATGGAGTTACTCAACTCCCCTAAAGAAAATTCAGAGTTAGATATGCTGATTGATCTGGGCCGCAATGATCTGGCGCGTATCTGTAAGCCCAATATCGAAATTGACCATTACCGTATTATTGAAAAGTACAGCCATGTTACACATACTGTGGCACAGGTAAGTGGAACACTGGACGATCGGTATTCGGGTTTTGATGCTTTAATAGCAAGTCTGAATGCCGGGACGCTTACCGGAGCGCCCAAAATTGCGGCCATGCAATACATTGAAAAAATGGAAGCACATACCCGTGGTTATTACGGTGGCTCTATTGGGTGGTTGCTGTTCGACGGCGATGTCAACACTGCTATTACAATTCGCACGGCACATGCCCGCGATGGTTTACTTTCTTTCTGTGCCGGTGCCACCCTGCTGTATGAATCGGATCCTGAAAGTGAATTGAAAGAAACAAAAATAAAAGCCGGCGCTTTTTTAAAAGCAGTGGAATCGCTTTCCGGAATTGCAATGTGAAGAATAATTGCACTGAAAATGTTCCGTTATCATTCCATTGTTACTAACTTTGTTGTAAAATATGGAAAACACCACCAACAAAAAAAAAGAAGGGTTGATCCTCGCATTGGTTGCTGTCATTGGCTTAGCAGGTCTTTTGTTGCTTCAATTTGCCCGTAAATCACAAACTGCAGGTGCAGATGCGAAAACCGTCGTACAAAACCAGAATAATACAGCAGGCAGTGTGGAGGCTGGTCAACCCAAAATCCAAAAAGTGCCCGGGAATTTGTTGCACGAACAGCAGCAACCCGAAATGAACGTACCTTTTGTTTATGAATTAATTGACTTCTCGCCGGGTGGTATTTATCAGCTCGACCCAGGTGACGGCGGCCAGCACCAAACCTTTCAAAATGGTAAACTCACCTATACTTATCGTAAGCCAGGCATTTTTTTTGCTACCGTTTATGCCATAGATCAAGGTCAACAATATAAAATTATTACTTCCCGAAAGCAAGTAGCGAATATTACTGTGCAAAAAGCCGTGAATAAAAAGACCGGAAAACCTGCGGTAGATTATTAACCAAAGCAATATTGTAGGTAACTGACCCTTTTAATTAATAATACCTGTATGTCATCAGCATCAACTTTTGCTGTCACAGTCAAAGATGACTGCATGAACGAGCCCGTTGCAACTGTTGCTTCATCTGAATGAAGGGGGATGCAAACAACAATCAGCGACTTTTTCAGTGCTATGAACAGCGGAAAAACGGATCGCTTAAAAGAGTCATGCACCTCAAATGTTGCTTTTAAAACGCATTTATAAGATCAGTTTGGCAACCATAATATTTTCGAAGAAAGTATTAATGGCCTGATTCCTTTCGTTTCTAAATCAGGCAACTGCTTTAATATCGATGTGCAATAGGAATGGCTCCCGCCAGATCCTTCCAGTATGTAATTCAGGGCTCCATCTATATTCTATATTAATGACCAGGTTAGTCATTGCGGGGTATGCACTTTTGGACTTGAAAAACAGGTGATGTTTGGAAAATCAAACAAATGATGCAAAACATACTAGTAACGATACACGGTCAGATGGAATTTATCGCCATTCCAGTTCATAATTTTATGCTGCGCAGCGTATTTACGCTCGGTTTCACTGCTACGCTCCTTACCAGTTCCGCTCAAACAGAGCAGACTTCCGGAAGAGAAGGGAATAGTATTACACCAAAAGGTAGCTGCTACCGCAAGTGATATCGAATTCTAACCCCATTATCAGTAGCCTCTCCGCCTGAGCAGGTCCTGCAAATCAGGTCGCAAAGATTTTTTTCAGGAATAGTAGTATGTCACGTATGGGAATTGTAGTTTTGTACCTCGTCAAAACAACATACAAGCATA
>JBILHQ010000216.1:0-10226 GCA_044350415.1 Saprospiraceae bacterium
GAATACATACCCGAACCGTCTTTTTTAAAAGTAACCTCTTCCAGGATATTGAGGCAACCCGTCAGGAGCATAGAACCTATCAGCAGCGTGAGCAAAGAATAAATTTTCAAGTTTTTCATTAAAAAATAATTATTATTGGTGTGAGTCCGGTGAAATTACCGAGGTTAAAACGCAGCAAAGATATGGTAGTTTCAAAAAAGTACGATATTGAGCCGGATTTTCATAAATCTTCTTTTTTAAAAACAAACACACTATACTTTGAATATCTTAATTACAGGCGGCGCAGGGTTTATTGGCAGTCATACTGTGGTCGCTTTTGCCGAAGCAGGTTTTAACCCCATTATTATTGACAATTTTTCGAACTCTGAACCAAGTGCGCTTGACGGACTCGAAAAAATCATTGGCAGAAGGGTCACCTGCTACGAACAGGATTGTAACGATCAAAAGGCCCTACTTGACATTTTTCGCAAGGAAAAAATCGACGGAGTGATACATTTTGCTGCCTATAAAGCGGTGGGTGAATCGATGGAGCAACCGTTGAAGTATTATAAAAACAACCTGAACTCCATTATAGCGCTGCTCGAAACGATGCAGGCGACAGGCGTTCAACGCGCCATTTTTTCCTCTTCCTGTACAGTTTATGGTGATCCGGAACATTTGCCGGTTACAGAATCAACGCCGGTTCAACCTGCTATTTCTGTGTATGGGAATACCAAACAAATCGGGGAGGAGATATTCCGCGATGTGGTTGCGGCAGGCAATCCAATAAAAGTGATCGCATTGCGCTATTTCAATCCGGTGGGGGCGCACCCAAGCGGGCTGATTGGTGAATTGCCATTGGGTGTGCCCAGTAACCTGATTCCTTTTGTAACGCAAACCGCAGCTGGTATCCGCCCCGAATTAACGGTTTATGGGAACGATTATGATACGCCGGATGGTTCGTGTGTCCGTGATTATATTCATGTGATGGACCTCGCCGAAGCGCATGTGGCTGCTTTTAACCGGTTGTTGCAATTAGAAATGCCCACCCATTATGATATGATCAATGTCGGTACCGGCGCAGGAAACAGTGTGCTGGAAGTGATCCGTGATTTCGAGGCGGTTACCGGGCAACCGTTGCCCCATAAAATGGGTAAACGCCGCATGGGTGATATTCCCAGTATCTATGCGGATGTTACCAAATCCAAAAATGTATTGGGCTGGTCGGCCAGGCGCAGTTTGAAAACCTCTCTGGAAGATGCTTGGCGCTGGCAACAAAATCTGATGAAACGATAATATGATGAACAGAAACGTTGAAATAGAAAAAATGCAGCACGCCCCTTACGATGTGTGTATCATTGGTGCAGGTGCATCGGGTGCAGGTTGCGCCCTGGATGCTGTTTTGCGTGGATTGCGTGTATTGCTGATAGACCGGGGAGATTTTTCGGGCGAGACTTCTTCGAAAAGTACGAAATTAATACACGGCGGGGTCAGGTACCTGGAACAGGCATTTAAAAATCTTGATTTTGGACAGTTGCGTCAGGTAAGACATGGTTTGGAAGAACGGCATTTGTTACTGGCCAATGCTCCCCATTTATCCCGCCCTTTGGGATTAATTACGCCGGTTTTTAGTTGGGTGGAAGGGTTGTATTTCAGTATTGGTTTAAAACTATACGGCTTGTTTGCTTCCAGTAATGACAACCTGCCGGCCAGCAAATGGCTGAATAAAAAATCTGCCCAAACGCTTATTCCAACTTTGTCGGAAAAAATGCACAGTGCCGTACTCTATTACGACGGCCAGTTAGATGACGCCCGTTTTGCTTTTGCACTGGCGCAGTCGGCAAGTGAAGCAGGTGCCACGGTTGTTAATTATCTGGAAGTTATTGCTTTTCAAAAAGATTCAAAAGGCAAAATTACTGGTGCAACGCTTGCCGACAAACTTTCGGGCGATGCCATGCACACTACTGTTCGCGCCCAAGTTTTCCTGAATTGCACCGGACCATTTGCTGATCATATCCGGGTATTGGCCAATGCTGCAACGGAATCCCGGATAAGGCCTTCCAAGGGCGTGCACGCGGTTTTGCCTTTTGATGTGTTGAACAGTCAGTATGCGTTATTGATCCCTAAAACACCTGATGGCAGGGTGGTATTTGCGATTCCTTTTCACCAGCAGGTGCTGTTAGGCACTACCGATGAACTGTATTCTGATTTGGAAAAAGAACCGGTGCTCGAGGCAAAAGAGGTCGATTTTTTACTGGAAACATTAGCGCCATACCTTAGCCGAAAAGTGCATAAGGAGGAAATAACCGCAGGTTTTGGAGGCATCCGCCCGCTTATCACTGCGGGCAAAAAACAAACTAAAGGCTTGCTGCGCGATCATGAAGTGGAGGTGGATGAGACTTCCGGACTTTTTAGTTTGTTGGGAGGAAAGTGGACGACTTACAGGATCATGGCCAGAGACGCTGTGGATGCAGTCTGTCGCCATTTGGGGCACCAAGTTGCCTGTAATACCGAAAATCAACCACTCTCGGGCGCAGAAGGTTATCATCCTGAGGATTGGGGAAAAATAAAAGTTCAAACAGGGCTTGATGAGGACATTTGCAGACACCTGAGCCAAAATTACGGGTCAAGGGCAAGTTTGGTCATTGCATTGATGAAGGACGACCCCCAATTCAACTGCCGCCTATCCAACCATTTTCCCTTTATTGCGGCTGAAGTGGTCTATGCCGCGCGGTATGAAATGTGTTGTACAATCCGCGATTTTTTAGCCAGAAGGGTGCGGCTGGAAATTCTAAATTGGGAAGCCGCAAAGCAATCGGCAGCAACGGTGGCCCAGCTGCTGGCCGGGGAGTTACATTGGGACAATGAAAAAAAAGAAATGGAAGTAATTAATTATCGAAATTTACTGGATCAATTGATTGCAAAATCAAAATGAAATAGCATCTTTGCCGTTAAGTACCAGTACAGATGATATCCGTTTTGGTCCTCACGATTCTTCAATCAATTATTTAACCAACTTTTTATGAACGGATTTATTGGCGAACTTATCGGCACTGCTTTACTCATATTGCTGGGCAATGGGGTAGTGGCCGGCGTAGTTCTCAAAGGCACAAAAAATGAAAACTCCGGCTGGCTGGTAATTACGATCGGCTGGGCTTTGGCAGTTACCATGGGAGTTTACGTAGCCGGACAAACCAGCGGCGCTCATCTCAATCCTGCAGTTACCATCGCTCTGGCGGCAGCCGGAAAATTTGAATGGGCCAATGTTGGCATTTATATCACAGCACAGATGCTGGGTGCTATCCTGGGCGCTATTTTGGTGTGGTTGCAATATCTTCCACACTGGGAAAAAACAGAAGATCCCGCTGCAAAATTGGCGGCGTTTTGTACCACTCCGGCTATCCGGCATACTACCGGCAATCTGATCAGTGAATTTCTGGGCACGTTTGTGCTGCTGTTCGGTCTAATGGCAATAGGAGCCAATCGCTTTGCGGAAGGGTTAAATCCAATGGCTGTTGGCGCATTGATCTTAGCCATCGGTCATTCTTTGGGCGGAACAACTGGATATGCTATTAATCCGGCCCGCGACCTTGGACCGCGCATTGCACATGCCATACTACCCATTGCTGGTAAAGGCGGTAATGATTGGGGATATGCCTGGATACCAGTGGCGGCTCCCATCGCAGGCGGTATTGCAGGCGCATTGGCTTATGGTGCTTTTTTTTAGCAGGCCAATTGAATGTCGAACACCGAATATCGAAGTTGCGTAAGCGTAACCACAGCATTGATTGAAATCAAGTAAAAACCTGATTAGCCCCTGGTTACGCTTACGCTACTTCGATATTCGGTGTTCGATATTCGATATGATTAATTCCCGCCCCCTTTCTTCTTCTTAAATGGATCCCATTTATTGAGTTTATCCTGAGCCTGTTCCACTGTTTTTTTGCCTTTGTCGCCGACTACTTCACCGGCTTTCTGGCCGACACCACCGACGGCATCCCCTACTTTTTGTCCGGTTTCACCGCCTAAAACCTTTCCAACTTCCTGTTTGGCGGCTTGTGCGGCTTTTTCGGCGGCTTCCTTGACTTTTTGGTCCACCACTTTACTCACCGTATCCTTTAACTTTTCGGCAGCCTGGTTCGCTTTTTCTTTTGCGGCATTCAATTCCCGGTTCGCGACATTCGCGAGGCTGTCTTTGGCCTTTTGCGTATAGTCGGTAACCGTGCTTTTTATGTCATCCTGCATGGTGGCCTGTCCGTCGCTGCCCAATACTTTGACAGCAACCTTTGGATTGAACAGAGAACCAGTCAGGTCAAAACGGGTATTGATATATTCCCCCTGAGCAATATTGACATTGTATTTGGACGCTTCTTTAGAGAGGAAATTGAGTCCACTATTTGCTGCTGCGCCTAATGCTTTCCGGGGAATTTTAGTTACAATCTGATAGTTCATTTCATTGGCAATGCTGTGAGAACCGCTAATGCGCATTGCCACATCCTTTGCTTTGACATCAAATGGTTTAACCGATAATGTACCGTCTTTGATTTCAAACCAGTTTCTGGTATTGGCCAATTCGAGGTGTTTGAGGTAATCCAGGTTTAATTTTTCGCCGATAGCATTCATCGGTTTAAAATTATTAAACACCGCTGCAATTGTCTCCAGAAAACCTGCTGCTGACAAAGTGTTGAAATCAGGCATCATATCTTTTCCCAACAGACCGCTCATAGAAATGGAGGTATTAAATTTTCCATCCATCAACTGGGCAATTGGAGCAAATGTTTTAACCGTAGTGAACTGTTGGAAGGCCTCTTTAAAACCAAAGTTTTGGAGCGCCATATCCATATTGAATTGCGGTTTTGCCAGATTCTGGGTATTATACTCCCCCGAAAGGCCGATAAGGCCGCCAATAAGATTTGCCGTACAGTCTTTCAGGGATGCGACCTCATTTTTTACCACAATTGCCCCATTCAGGTTGGTTAAATCCATCGTTGTGTATTTAACCTTGGCAAAATTGGCATTGATCGTCATGTTCATGTTTTCCGGAACAGGCATTACGCCCTCTGCTACTGGTGGAGTATTGGCCTGTGCGGTTGCGGGGGCCTCGGTCATGAAAGGATTAAGATCAAAATAGGTCGAGTTGAGGTTGATAACCCCTTCTACTGTTTGGTTGTCAAATAGGTAATTCCAGGCATTCAGGATTTGTCCATTTCCGGATAAATCACTGTCGGCCATGCGCAATCCAAAGTCACTGATATCCATCTTGTTGGGCCGAAAATGTCCGGTCATCCGCATATCATTGATTTTGTAATCTTCATAAAGGAGTTGTCCA
The DNA here is from genome assembly GCA_044350415.1 of Saprospiraceae bacterium. Classification (GTDB taxonomy): domain Bacteria; phylum Bacteroidota; class Bacteroidia; order Chitinophagales; family Saprospiraceae; genus M3007. The sequence continues at coordinate 5,309 of JBILHQ010000216.1, forward strand.
ATTTTGCCGTCGACCATAAAATCCCATCTGTCAAACACTTTTTCTGTGGCTGGGGCTACGTCGTTGGGCACCACCTCTGGTGTTGTTGCTGTTTCCGTTCCCATCATTTCGTTCGCATCGATCAAGGCTGATGTGAAATTCATTTTTCCTGTCATGGTTTTGGTGGTGGAAAAATACGCCAGTACATTGTCGATGGATCCAAATGCATTGATATCGCTTTTGCCGATCCGGGCATTAAAGTTCTGTATATCAATTTTTTGCGGTGAAAAAATAGTATTTAGGGATTGTATTTTTACAGTTGGCGAACCAGTAGCCCGGTAATTAAAATCGCTCATTCCCAATGTTCCTGCCATATTAACCGCGTCGTATTGCTGCGCATCAATCTGGCTCATGGAGGCTTTGGTGGTAATGTCGGCCCGCAAAATACCGGCCATTTCCTGCACCCCTTCCACCGGGAATGCTTTCGTTAACTCGCCAAGATTCAGCACCCCTTTAATTCGGGTATCTACTGTCGGATCGGTTACCGGCGTTTTTAATTTAAAATATCCTTCGATTGGATTGGAGCCGACAGTGAGTGCAAAGTGAGCAATATCCACTACCATCGTATTCAGGGAAGGTCCGGGGGATTTGATGGATGCATCCACGTTGATACCTGAAATGCCGAGTGGCAATGCCGGGTATTTCACGTTGCCGTTTTTCACGTCAAAATCTAACTGGAATGCCGGGTAGGTTGTTTCGTTGTATTTACCTTTGGCAAAGCCTGAGAAACCGATAGTTCCATCCGCTTTGACATCGTTAAAATCCTGCGTGTATGCGCCAGGAATAATAGAAAGGAAGGATTTGAAATCGTTCTGTGGCGTCCCGAATTTCAGGTCCATCAACATGTCGACATCGTTGGGCATTTCCACCCAGCCATCCAACAGCAATTTAAGGTCGTTCACTTTGGCGGTATTATCCTTCAAGGTGAACTTCATTTTGGCCATATCGGCATTCACGGTGGCATCCCAGTCGGCCCGGGCATTACGGAGGTATTGTACACCGCCGTAATTGACCGATAGTTGTTTAACCTGGGTGCTCATCACGAGGTCATACACATCAGTGTACAGGTCGCCTTTTCCGGTATGATTCATTCCTTTTATCTCCGCTATCATATCCAGCCCGCGATCGTCGTACAGGATGTTGCCATCATTTATAGCGTATTGTTCCAGTTTGATCGGGCTGCCTTCGCTGCTGGCGACTGGTGCCTTTGGGTCGGAAGGTTTAGTAATATCATAATTGGCTGCGCCGTTCGACAATACATATACCTTGATATCGGGTTTATCTATAGTGAGACCTTTGATAATCACCGTGTTGTCAAAAATAGCCGCCCAAAGATCGACGGCTACATCAAGGCGTTCGGCTTTGAGCAAATTAACGCCTTCAAACGGGCCTGGGCCATTGACCACTGAAATATTGCCCAGTCCGAGGGATAACTGCGGGAAACTGCGAAAGAGGGAGATATCAACATCTCCAAAATCCACCTTGGCAGTGAGTTCTTCATTAGCAGCCGCTTTGACAGCCGCAATGATGTCGTCTTTAAAAATGAGCGGAATTGCCACCATGGCTCCTAAAAGGAGGAACAAGAGGACACCAAAAGCTATAAGAAATTTTTTCATGATTGTCAGGATGTTTATTTTTTAGAATTACACACAACTAATTGCCGAACTATTCTTTCTTCCCCCAAAGTAATGAATAGGGTATAAAGCCCGTCTGCAAGGTAATGTGTCTTTATATTAAACGTATGATCAGAGGAAACGCCCTCAGATTGTGTCAGTATTTGTTTTCCATTAACATCCATTAATTGAAGGGTGGCTTCTGCTGGTTGTAAAACGGAAAGGGTTATCCGGGTAAAATCGCTGGCTGGATTAGGCGCGATGGTTATTGTAATACCAGCGTTCAGGTCACTTGTTCCGGTTATCGTACCAACGACGATGGTTTGAATAGCCTGACAGCCATTGTCGCCGGTGACAGTAACCGTGTAAGTTCCTGCAGGAAGCCCGGCGATGTTGCCGGTGAGTGCGCCATTACTCCAGTTATAAGCGGCACCTGTTGATCCTGCCGGTAAAATTACGGTTAAAGAAATTGCGCCATTGGAAGCGCCCTGACTGGTAACGTCATTGACCGTAGCCTGTATGACCGGGGTTTCCTGAAGTGCAGTTACAGTCACGCAGGCTGATGCGGTACATCCGTTCTGAATATTGGTTGCCATTACGCAATATTCACCAGGAACAGTCACGGTATTCCCTGCACCAGTCCACTGGAATGATACGGTGGGGATATTCGATGATGCCGTCAACGTTATACTTGGCGTTAAACAAGTGAGTACGGCTGGATTTGGCCCCGCCTGCACAACGGGCATATTGGTGTCAGATCCGACGATTATACCGCTGATGGATGAGCAACCCGTTGAAGCGTTAATAACAGTCAATGAAAAAGCACCTGCGCCGGAAAAGGTAATGCTTTCGCCGCCCTGTAATACCTGACCGTTGTATTCGTAAATGATATTGGGTAAAATGGGCAGGGTGAATTGTAAAACAGGGGTATTGCAAGATAACACCAGCGGTTGAAACTCGACCATAGGGGGTACGCCCTGCTGAAAAGTAATGAATCGGATAATTCCTGAACTGGCATTATAAAATATACCTCCGCCCGGAGTCTGGTCGATCCGCACTGCACGAACCTGATAAAACAACATGCCATTGGGCGGACTGTTGTCTGTCCAGATAAGACCATTCACCCAATCTGTGGTTAGCCGGGTATACGGGCCGTCGATGCTGGCTGACCTGTAAACGTGGTAACCGAGAATACCGGTATCAGGAGAAGCGACCCATTGTAAATCAATAGAATTACAATGCGGGGCAAAAGTAAAGTCAGGAACCTGCGCGACGATAATTGCCCGGGTTGTCGGATCGCCCAGCAATGCAACGTGTGCGCCACCTCTTCCGCTTGAATTAAAATATTCGGTATTTGTTTGTGCATTCATGGTTTCTTTGGTACAATATCCAATGGTTTCACCCGAAGCTAATGCCTGCATAAACCATTGGGGCCTGCCAGCCCAGGAACACGTGAGTATGGCTCCTTTGGAAGCCAATGCAGCGGGCATTAGTGGGTCAGTTTCGTAATCCCAATCTCCGTGATAACTGCCAAAAATATTAGAAAACACCACATTGATGGAGTCGTTGGCCATATCACTGCTGCTGCCCACTCCTCCTGCGCTGTTGTAAGACCCCGGGCCTGTTGCATAACCCAAAAGATAACCTTCTCCGCCGGTGTCATTGAGAAAATCGCCCGATGAAATATTTCCGGCACCTACTATCGGGTAGGCATTTCTGAATCCATTGGCAGCAAATGCTTCTCCGTTGAAATAACCGAAGTTGTCATCCACTAAAGCGCGGTAGGGGACGGTATATTGCTTGGTTCTCCAACGGGCACTTTTCAGCAAATACCGCTTGGTGAGTGCTATGGGTGTGGCTCCAAAAGTTGTCGGGGATAATCGCCGAAAGTCGATGCGGCCAACCATCAGCTCTGCTGGTGTGGGCAGGTAGCTTTGGTCAAATTTACCGTCACCGGGAATATTTTTATTGGCTTCCCGACCAGGTGTAATATCATTGATGGCCGCGTCGGTCCAGGTCCCGTTGATATCTGCGTAATAGGCATCGGAAGGCCATGCTCCGGCGTGATCGGGGTGGCCGTCCCAGTTGGCATCACCCGAATAGGGTATTGGAACGGTGCCAATTAGCAGAACTGCTTTTACATTAGCCGGATCTGCGGTATAGTAGGCCTTGATTTGATTTTTTATATTTACCACCGTTGAAGATGAGCCGGTATGGTTAGTAATCGGTTGCCAACCGTCGCCGCGCATCGCATCTTTGAATATTTTCAACTCCAGGCCCACTGCGTCGGCAGTCGTGGAATCGATGAATATCAGTATTTTTCCACGGTAGTCCACGAATGGTGCTAAAACCGCCACGTGAGCATAACCATGTGCTGTAGTCCCGTTTACGACTGTTCTGATATGGTACTCGTAAGTGGCTCCGCTGGTGATATTCAGGTCGGTAAGGGACGTTTGAGTGGCAGCCGTCAGGTTGAGCAGCTGCGTCCATTGTGACCCCAGTTGTCCTTTGGTTCTTCTTTTTATCTGGATATCAGCCGTTCCGGTAAGTGGCCAGTTTAGCGTAATGCCTGGAGGAGATATCGATACTGTTGCGCTCAGGGCAACAGTGGCATCTTGTGGTGTTTGTGCCGATAAATAGAGGTCGAAAAGCAGCAAAAATGCTGGAAGAAGTAGTTTTTTTATCATTGCGTTAAGACATTAAACCCCAAAAATACGCAATTGCTTTAAAGCTTAGCCACATAAAAGCGATCAGCATGAGGATAACTAACAGGAATAAAAAAGCGAAAGTCCACATTACATCAGGGCGTTTTTTATCCTCGCTGTAATAGACTTTCATCATGTTTATATTTCTGCGATTAGCTTTGAATCCAATATCAAAAATATCACCAACAAACGGAATACTGCCGGCAATGCCATCGATCATGACATTGCCGGCCATCCGTAATAAAAGCACGGGCCCTGCTCCTTTTTTTACGGTAATCCCCATCAGCCAAAGGGAAATAATTAACCCGCTAATATCACCGGCATAAGGCACGAACCCTATTACAGCATCAAGCCCGAACCGGATATTGGTAAAAGGGATACGGAATCTATTGTCCATCAAATTGGCCAAAAAGTCCAGGTGGACTAGTGCCAGGTCAGTTTTAGCCACCGCTTCCTGCGCTGTGACATTCATTATTGAATACGGAGTTGCTGTCCGATTTTGATATCATCGGCGGTGAGTCCATTCAATGCTTTCAGTCTTGCCACGGTGAGGTTGTATTT
>JBILHQ010000030.1:0-37249 GCA_044350415.1 Saprospiraceae bacterium
TACTAACCCCGGTGTATTGCAATATACAGTGTCGCCCACCTTAATTTCAGGTAGCGGGTGGACGGTCATTACCAATTGGTCGCTGTTTGTACAAAGCGTCAACGGGTCGGTATAGGTATAGGTCAAGATGAAACTGCCCGTCCCGGCACTGGTAGCATTGAATATGTTTCCTGTTACCAATCCAGCAGGAATAGAGGTCCAGTTTCCACCCATTGAAGGGCTGGTAGCTGGTAGCATGACGTCAATTTCGTTAATGCAACTTTTAGCGATCGCCGGTACATTAACTACCGGAACAGGATTGACGGTCATGATACGCTCATCGAACACCTTGCAATTGGCCGCACCTTTTTCAAGTTTGATGGTGAATGGCCCCGATCCTGTGGTTGCTGCAGGGTCGAAGAGATCCCCAGAAACGCCCGGTCCCGACCATATACCCCCGCTACTGTTTGTCGCATCGGAATTAAGGTTGTAAGGTGGGTCGTTTTTACAAAAAACTTTGTCCGGTCCGGCATTGATATTTTCCGGGGGCCCTACAGTGATGGTAATAGATTTTGAATTGCTGCACATGGTCTGCATGTCTGTGTAGGTATAGGTAGCCGTGTGGGCGCCAAGACCTGCCAGGATCGGATCGAATTGATTTCCCACAACGCCTGGTCCCGTCCACATTCCTCCTGTTGGTGTGGCCGCTGGCATGGGCACTATTCCAGGAAGGTGGCAAAAAAATGCATTACTCGCGTTGACAACAGGTAATTCATTGACGATAATGGTCAAAGGGTCACTGTTTTTACAGTTGTTTGCGTCAGTATAAGTATAGGTTAAAATGAAGGTGCCTGCCCCTGCGGTTGCGGGATTGAAATTCCCTCCGGACAGTCCTGGAGTTAGAGGATTAGAGGTCCAGTTGCCTATGCCGGGTGGTGGGGCCGGAGAGCCGCCGAGAGCGATGATTGGGTCGCTGATGCATTTTTTTAGGTCGGCCCCGGCATTGACGGTTGGCAAGGCAACGATGGTAATGTGAAGGTCTTTGGTTGCTATACAGGCACTTCCTGCCGCGCCATAAGTATAGGTCAAGGTTTTAACACCCGGACCGCCCGAGTTTGCCGGGGTAAACAGCCCACCAGGTGTCACACCCGGACCTGACCATGTGCCGCTCGGAGGAGTGACGGGGGAGATTTGAAAGGCTGCAGCATTGGCACAAATAGTATTATCAGGTGGCAGTGAGATGGTTGCCGGCACCTGTACTTCAAAAGTTTTGGAGGCTGTCGTTGTGCCGCATTCGTTGGTCACGGAGACGGTGTAAGTGAACGAAGTTGTCACTGTCACTGGTCCGTATTGAATATTAGTGGGGTTTGGACCGGTAAATTGGTTGGGGATTGCACCGGGAAACGACCACTGATACACCGTGATGGTTCCGCCGCCGCTGCCGTAGGCAGGTGCAGTCGGCGGCGTGAAATGGAGCGTTGCATCCTTGCAAAACGGACCAAGCGTAGGCAAGGTGATCGTGGGTTTGCCTTTGACCACTATTTGCGTCACCCATGTGTCGGTGGAGCAGACGTTTGAGGCGGTGAGGGTGACGGAGTAGGTGCCAGGTACTGTGAAAATAGCAGTCGGTTCAGATACGGAAACGTCACCGGTTCCACTACTCGGTGGTTGCCATGACCAACCACTGCCTGGGCCGACATGCCAATTATAGCCGACCTGATACCCTGTGCTGTTGTTTTTGAAATGGACGGTGAGGGGTGAACAGCCATTTGTGGGATTGGTCTCGGCGATAGCGATGGCGTCCGGAGGGGGAAGGATTGTGATAGTTTTTGTAATAGTACCTGGGCCACAGTTTGGTGTGGGGTTGAGGGTCATTGTGATAGTATATGTTCCCGGAGTTATGAACTTTACTTTGATTTTATTAAAACCACTTAGCCCACCCGAAATAAAATTCCAATCGACACCCAATTGTCCTGGCGTGATAGACCAATTTGCATTCAAGGTATCCTTGCAATTTCCGGTTTGTGGGTCAACTTCATTGATGTTTTGAGTAGTGTTAGTAAAAGTAAACTCCTTTTCAGGACAAAAATTTGCAGGACCTTGGATGCTGAAATCGGGAATTGGCTTGGAACTGAGGCGTATTGGGAAATAGATGTTTCCATTTGTCCCGCAGGGATTTGTCACAACTACCTCAATATCAAAAGCACTTTTATCTCCATGAGTGTTAGTCACGTTACAAGAAGTCTCCGCGAAAATATGTGTAAAAATAGTGGGTAAGTTTGATTGGTCGTACATCGCCCCTGGAATTGGGACACCATTTATTTTGAAAATATAAGTTGTACCTGGTGGATTGTTCAGGTGGTTGAATGCAGGATTAGGTGCCAGTGTGAAACTTAATGACTTTGGAGCACAAAGTCCCGTTGTCCCGCTGTTGGGAGTTAGTCCAGGTGATGCAGGGGTTGTTCCATGGAAATATTGATAATTTTTCGTGTAGGAGCACTCATTTTGCTGATTGGTAGCTGTAAAATTAATAGTTTTAAAACCCAAACCAAAGAACATGTGCTTGACTGGTAAGCTTGTTACCCCAAAATTTCCAGTTAAGGTTTCCACAGGAGAACCATCTCCCCAGTTAATGGTGTAAGTATTGGAGTTAGTAGCAAGTGTTGAGGAATTGTTTTTGATTTCAATGGTGACCAATGAATCTGTACCACAGGCGCGAATGACATTACCTGTTATCAACTCTCCTCCTGAAACCAGTCCAATACTTGGATCGGGTGCCGCCTTCACCATCACCGTTTGCGAAGGAGAACACGCTACCCCATCTTTTTCAAGTTTCACAGTAAAACTGGCCGACATAGTGGAATATGGATAAATAAAGGTCTGGGTAGTTCCTGTACCATCATTAAACCCGCCTGCCCCGTCCAAATCCCACTTATAGCTAGAGCCGGCCATGGGGTTGATGACTGTAAAAGTCACCGTTTCACCAGGGCAGGGTGTTAGATTGGACACAATAAATGTGCATTGCGAAAAAACAGGTCGGGCTAAAAAGCAGATCAGCCAAAAAGCGGCAACTGCCAAAAATCGGGGTGTATTGGAAATCATGGGGTTGTATGTTAAAATATTGAATATAATAAGTGCATGCGTACTAACAGGATCAATTCCAGATGGGGCAACCTGTACTTCCGCCGGGTACATAACGACGGGCATTTTCAGGCGTACAAAATGTTTTTAAGCCTCTGAACGTGTAACGGACATTGAACTCAAAAGTATTTTTGCTTTGCCAGCCCAACCCGTTGGGATTGAGATCTATGCTGAACCCGAGATAATAACCATTGGTTTTTTGCTTCCTGGGCTGATTGGAGAACCCGCCCGCGAAGGTTACCGCAGATGTATGACGTGTTCCCCCGAGTGGCGAGCGGTTGTGGTACAATGCACCGAAGGTAAACTGGCTCATGAAAATGAAATAAGCGCCCCCGGAAAAAAGTGTCTGGCTTTTGCCCAAATTTAATGGGCTTGATCCTTGAGATTCGAAACGGAAATTGGGAGAAATGAGCAGGCCGTTGTTCACGCCAGTCAAAAATGTCAAGGGTATAATTACGCCTCCATGCATGGTGATTCGGGATGGGACTTCCGAATTTGTGCGAAAAAAAGATTCATCTGGTGCGTTTGTTGGACTGAAAAAACTCCATAAATGGTTTACTGCCAGGCCAACATGCCAGCGTGTTTGGAACTTGAGTCCATTGATGGCTTTCTCGTGGCCGCTCCAGCGGTATAGGATGCCCGTAGCGAAGTCGGTATACATGACCGTTCCCATACCGTCTGCTACCGCCGAGCCGTAGATATCCCCAAATACAGGATCGAGTTCATCGGAGAAAGTCAACCGGCTCCAGTCAAGGTGTTTTTGATCGAAAGAACATTGGATGGCGCCGCTGAAACCGCTGCCACGATGGCCGCCGTAACTATACGTTAAGGCCTCGCGTGTCGACACCAGCGGGGAAAGACCCTCACGGGCTTGAGTCAGCATCAAACCAAAGCCAGAGTTCCAACAGGGCTCACGTATCTCTGCGGAAACGGTGTAAAAGGAGTATCCTTTGTCAGCTGCGTACCATTGATTACGGGCGGTAATGTTGGCTTGTAAACCATCCTCAATACCGGTGAAAGCAGGATTGAGGTACATGCGATTAGCAAAAAACTGAGAGATAAAAGGGTCTTGCGCGGTAGCAAATAATACATGTAGCAGCAAAACGCAACAAAATAGGTGACGGTGTAACATAAAAAATAAGGTATTGATTTGATTCTAAAGTAGATATTAGCAAATTCAAGTTTCAGATATTTATTTTATTGCTTGCCGCCAACAGGTGCTTACCCAAAATGCATTTTCACTAAACTCCCATACCAACCGTCAATTACCTGTTACTACTTTCCCTAAAAACAAAAAAAGCCCCCTGACACTCCCGGAAAAGATCCGAAAACTGCCAGAGGGCTTTTAAAATTTGGGTTGACAAAGGGGCATTGCGTTTCATTGCGGGTTAATTCGACGGCAAATATAGGAAAGTTTTTCAATGAATATCCGCATTAACAAAAAAAATAATTTCTACGTTGCCTCGTACACATAATCTCTTTTAGTATTTTTTACTTTGTTTTTAAGCAATTCTGGTTTTCTTGCATTCCCGAAAATACTGATCGGCAGTACCTGTAGCCTGGAAATTTTTATCGAATATTTGTGAAATTTTTTAATTATTGCATCAATGCCCAACCTCCCGCTCCTCCTCCAACTCTTCTCCCCCCCGCGACGTCTTCGCCCTCCACTGGCAAAAAGGTGCAAAAAGCGGCTACTCTCCCACCTATCAATACGACCCCTTCCTCTCCCGCCAGCACAAAATGGGCGGTGGTACTTTCCAAAATTTTGAAGCCAAAACTTACCTGCCGCGGAAACCGTACACTCCGAAGAGGCCACCTATATCTGGCATATAGCAAAAGACCGATCGCAGCTGCGCGAGATGATAAAAAGCATAAACGACGATTTCCTCACCATCCGCCACCACGGCCGCCAGTATTTTTTAGAAATGCACCCTTCTGGTTTTTCCCGGGTATTACACGATTATTTGAATGAGCGGAAGGGGTTTGTGGTGTGGAAGGATATGGTGGAAAGTTTGTTGGTTTAGGGAGGCTGGATTGTCATTAAAAACTTTTATTTTGCTTATAAAACCTTAACTTTGCATGTTACATCATTGATTTACCAGGAGTATGCAAACTAAAACAGCATCCTTGAATCCAATGCAATTGGAAATTTTGTAACTTTTCAGCAGAGAAGTGAGTACCGAAGATATGCAGGCTATTAAACGGTTGATCACCCGTTACTTTGCTCAAAAGGCAATTGGAGCAGCCAATCAGGTGTGGGATGAAAAGGGCTGGACAGCAGAGGATGAGCAAAAAATACTTCAACTGCATGAACGTACACCTTATAAAAAAGGTATTCTTTAGCGCCATTGCTGCTAATGCTTCTTACATCGTTAGTGAAGACAAACATTTTGACATTCTGAAAGGTATACTGTTCTCCGAAGTACACGTTCTTAAAGCAAAAGAATTGCAGGAGTATTTGCATCAATCGAATTGAGTTTTTTGAAATCTACCGTGTCAAAAGAACGCAATGGAAACCGTTGAAAATGCTTGTTGAAGATGGTAAAATGAGGGAAACCGACGTTGTCGATACAGAACAATTGCTTCGCCTCATTCAATCCATCCCCCAAAGCAGGACCATTCAAGCCAATGATGGGCGCGCTATTTCCATATATCAAAGCAGCGCATACAGGTAAAAGACCGCCCCGGTATTCCGGGCCGGCCTTTTTTAGTTGCGTAAAACTATTTTTGCATGATTATCCTTCTGGTAGTCACGTTTTTCTCACCAACCATTTCCACATTATAAATACCTGGGGAAACTGTTGACAGGTCCAATGATACCTGGGTCTCTCCTGCCGCAATACGTTGTTCCAGGACAACCTGACCCATGATACTCACCACGCGCAGCAATGCACCCGGTTCGATGGTGCCACCTACATTGATTTGGCCGCTGGCCGGGTTCGGAAATACGCGCATTTCGGATGTGAAAACCCGGCTGGTTTGCGGATATTCAAAGACAGGCTTGGCGTTGTAAATGCTTGTTTGCAGGCGGGCCAATGGGTCAATTGCCTCGGGAACAACTGTCGTTTCATCATTACGATCTTCGGTGTCGCCCTGAAAACCAGGCAAATCAGCATTCACGTAGGAATAGGCTGCGGAATAGCTGCCACGTGTGCCGCCGACCACATATTTGCCGTGGGCTTTGGTCCAGAAAGCTTCCTGTACCGGGATCGTATTCAGCATGCTTTTGGGCGTACCAATGTTGACGCCCGACATGTTCATGCGCTGGGATATCAATGTACCGCCGGTGGATACGGGGCCCCGGCGCCAGGAAGTAACGATTTCAGTTCCGTAGCCGTCCAGAATAGCGTTGTTTACCCAGCATACTGGCGTGCCGGCCAAGGCAGTATTCACCTGGTCCTGTACTTTTGCCCATTGTACGCTGCCGCTGTAATTTACCCTGGCAGTGTATATGCCGGAGTGTGAATTGCTGAAGCAAGAGCCGGTCACAACAAAACCCGTATAGTCTGGAAGTGGAAGAATTTCCTCGAACTCCGTATACGTGTAGGCGCCGCTCGGGGATGCGGGCAGGTTGAGGGTCGTTGACCATTCCAGGTTGCCCGCATAGTCTACCTTGACCACGTTCTTGGTGCCTGCAATCACGTAGCCGCCGCCTACAGCCTGTGCAATCGTCCAGCCAAAGCCACTGACGCCCGTGTTTTTGACCCATTCGATAAAGCCAAGGTTGTCAAATTTCACCACAGCAATGGTACCCTGGTTAGTGCTGCCGGTGGCGATATAGCCGCCGTTGGTCGCGGTGGTAACGCCACCAAACTCAATACCATTCGGCAGCGGAGAAGCTGCGTCCCAAAGTTTCGTGCCAGTGGCGTTTACTTGTAAGGCATAAGCTTTGTGGCCGCCTGATTCACCGGCGCACACAAAAAAGTACCCACCAATGAAGCCGGGAACATTACAATAACTCTTCCAAAAAGTTGAAAGGCTGGTAAAGCCGCTGGCGTGCGAACGTGTCCACTGATGGGTGCCGAATTCATCGAAACCGGTTATGTAAAGTGATGTGTTGCCAGGTTCGAAAAACTTACTGCCACCAATCACATAACCAGTTGGATTGTTAGGAGCGATCTTCCAGGCGGAGTGATCCTGGTTGTGCCACATATAGGTATTTTCAAATACCTGAGCGAAGGCCTGTACAAAAAACAGTGCCCAAAATAAAAGAACTGAAAATGGTTTTACTAGTCGTTTCATAGGTGCAAAAATTTAAATGATGAGATTTATGGTGAGAAATACCCGGCAAAAGCGTCGTCACTCCTGTCAGGGTTATTACTTTAAGAAATCGAATCAAGAATATTTTTGGATTAAAAAAGGGGTCAGGGAGGAAAATTTTTGATAAAATGTGCGGGACGATTCATAAAGTTACAGGTAGTGCTGCATTTTTGCAAATAAACTTAGGTCAATTTTCAAATAAATATGCCAAAGTACACAATTTTCAAATTAAAATATTGAAAATGAAGAATTTGAAAACTTATAAATATGCAACTTTAAATAAAATAACGCAAGTTGCCGGTTAAAGTCGGAGATAGTAAAAGACTTATTTAGCGGTGCGAAGCAAAAAGTGCCTCCCTTAGATGTATTTCTATGCGCAAATACGCCTTGATTTTTTTGACTAAGTTTGCTTTCACCTTCATTGGTAAAAAATTTGGTAGTCGATGCCATTAATCTTTTCTTTCTGGTTAAGAAAAGTCAACTGTAAAAGTCAAATAACAAGCCCATCCTGTCATTGAGGTGGCGTTTCCATTTTTATTTCCCTGCCCAACCTTACCCTTTATTACCCGCCGGCAATAATAGAGCAGTATCTGAAAAAACATTTCACCATTCCATTTTACATTCAGCAAATTTACCTAACGATGAACTTTTTCACTTTTCGCGCTGCTATTATCGCCTTCTTTTTCACCTGCTGCTGGGCACTTCACGCACAGCAAACTTCCTTTTTCTCCTATGGCCCGGAAGGCACACAAACATTTATCCTTGACACCACACATATTCTGGTCGGTTTTCAGGCAGACCAGGATGAAACAGAAAGAAATGCGCTGGTTCGTAGTGTATCCACCCAACTGACCTACGATCCTAATTTGGAATTCCCCAGGATGCATGCAACTGTATTGCAGGTGCAACCTGGCGTAACCCAGGCACAGATTCAAAATATGCTTCTGGAAATGAACGGGCGTGCAGGCATTTCTTATGCTTCTCCATTCCTGCTTTACCAAAATGGGTGCCGACAGGGGATTCTTGACCAAATCAATATTGGCCTCCGGAACGCCGGTGATTATTCCTGGCTTGTGAATACCTGCAAACAAAAAGGGCTTGGTTTGCCGGTCAGGAATGAATTTGATCCGTTAATTTATGCGGTAAAGGTGCCGGATAACAGGATGGGACGTGCGCTGGAGATCGCCAACAACCTGTTCCAAACAGGACAAGTAGCCTTTTCGGAAGTTAATTTCTTATTGATTACTGAGCCACACACCAATGACCCTTACCATAATACACAATGGTCTCAAGAGAATAATGGGCAATATTGGAACGGTAATACATGGATCAATGTGGGGGTACCGGATGCTGATATGGATATCCAGGGTGCTTGGGGAATCACAGCAGGTAATTCAGGTATCAAAGTCGCTGTTATTGATGAAGGTGTTGACTTAAATCATCCCGACCTAGTGGGCAATTTGCTGACGGGTTATGATGCTACAGGAGGAGGAAGTGCCGGAGGTGCCGCTAATAACGATTCACACGGGACTGCATGTGCAGGTATCATTGCTGCCAAGGCCAATAACGGCATCGGCCTGGCAGGAAATGCTTACAATTGTAAAATTATTCCTGTACGCATTGCTTACACTCCCATTGGGCAAACCCAATGGTTCACTACTCCACAAATACAAGCCAATGGTATCAACTGGGCATGGCAAACAGGCGGGGCAAGTGTATTGAGCAATTCCTGGGGAGGTGGTTCTTATTCCTCTATCGTCAATACTGCCATCCTTAATGCTGTTACGAGTGGTCGGGGAGGAAAAGGATCACCCGTATTGTTTTCGTCCGGGAATGGCAATACCGGAACAGTTTCATTTCCTGCCAGCAATGTAAATGCTATTGCGGTAGGTGCCAGCAGCATGTGTGATACCCGCAAAAGCTTCGTCTCCTGCGATGGTGAGAACACATGGGGTTCTAATTATGGAACAGGAATTGACGTGGTTGCGCCCGGAGTGAAAATAACCACTACTGATATTGCCGGTGCAGCAGGCTCCACAAGTGGTGACTATAGCCTCACTTTTAATGGTACATCGGCTGCCTGCCCCAATGCGGCATCTGTCATTGCTTTGATTTTATCGGTCAATCCTGATCTAACCGCATCACAAGCCCGTCAAATTCTCGAAAATTCCTGCCAAAGAGTAGGAGGATATACCTACAGTACCAATAGCAGCCAACCCAATGGCACCTGGAATTCGGAGATGGGGTACGGACGGGTAAATGCGCTTGCCGCTTGTCAGGCCGCCCAAGGTGTTTCCTGCAGTGCTCCCTCCTCCGCTCAAATATCCGCCAGCAATATTACAACCACTTCTGCCCGGCTCAACTGTTCTGTATCCGGCGTACAATCGTATGACTGGAAATACCGCAAAGTGGGTGTTTCTGCCTGGACGGATTTAACCAATGGAACAAATAACTATATAGATATCAGCGGCTTAACCACCAATACCCAATATGAATTCTCTGTATCCGTACGTTGCAATGCGTCGCTCTGGAGTACCTGGTCAGCGGTAAAAACATTCACCACTTCCAATACGGCAGCCTGCAATGCTCCTTCTGCATCCCAACTATCGGCAACCAATGTTACCACTACCTCGGTGCGCCTGAATTGTTCGGTAAGTGGTGTCCAGGCATTCGACTGGCGGTACCGGAAATCTGGGGTGTCATCCTGGACAGATTTGCCTGGCGGTACCAGCAACTACTACGATGTAACGGGACTGACCGCTAATACTGCGTATGAATTTTCGGTGAGCGTGCGGTGCGACGCGAGTACATGGAGTGCTTGGTCGGCCTCCAAAGCATTCTCGACTTCCGCTCCGGCAGCCTGTAATGCGCCCTCAACATCCCAGATTTCCGCGACTAATATTACGACCTCAGCGGCACGCCTGAATTGTTCGGTAAGTGGTGTGCAGGCATACGACTGGGTCTATCGCAAGGTGGGCAATACCAGCTGGATTGAACTATCCGGAGGTTCACCGGCTTCCATTGATATCTCAGGGCTCAACTCCAACACCCAATACGAATTCTGTGTGGCTGTACGTTGCGATGCCTCCACCTGGAGCAGTTGGTCATCTGCAAAGAGCTTCACCACGTCAACGGCTTCTCTTCCCAACGACAACCCTTGTGGTGCCATTCAGATCACTGCCAGCAGCAGTTGCTCCAATACAAGCGGCAGCAATACCGGTGCCACCCCTACCTATAGTGGCAGCAATTGCGGTACTTCTTCCCCGGTAGATGTCTGGTTTAAATGCGCTATACCCAGCAGTGAACATGTTACTTTCCGCACCACAGCGGGTTCGCTGAGTGATGCCGTGATGGCTGTATATTGGGGGAGTTGCAGCAGCCTGACCTATATTACCTGTGAAGACGACAACAGCAATGGTAACGGATCCGCTATGCCGGTCATCGGCATCACCGGACAAGCAGGCACAATGCTTTGGATTCGGGTTTGGGGTTACGCCAACAGCACCGGCTCTTTTAGTATATGCGCCCTGAATTATAACTCCGCTAACTTTACAGGAAATGGCAATGAAGAGCCCGGAGGAACTGTTTTTACACTTGATCAAATTCAGTTGGACAGCAATAGCCCAGCAGAAGTGATGGCAACGCCTACAGGTTTCAATTCCAATGAATTGGTATCAGACGATCGTTCGGCAAACACTGATAAGATGAATACCCAAACAGGTAATATCTTCCCGAATCCAGCAACGGAACAAGCCACTCTTGCCTACACGCTGGCAGCACCAGGAACAGTACAAATTACGGTATGTGACTTACTGGGGAAAGTGGTGCAATCTCAAACTGCAGAACAGGAAAGTGGTGATTATCAAGTTGATATTGATGTTCGTACCCTGGCGATCGGTGCCTATTGGGTGCGTTTTCAGTCGGGGAGCATGGTAAAGGTGCAGCAGTTGCAGGTGGCGCGGTAGTCAGATTACTATTCTGTTAAAATGCCCGTTGTGCAATATGCGTAACGGGCATTTTAGTTTATTGCTTACTTTTAGCCTTCATTCAACCATGCAACAACCATGCAAACGCCAAGTATAAAAGCCTTTTTGATTTTCGTTCTTTTGTTGATTGGTCAGTACCTGTCCGCACAAATAATCACCCAGGATTCGCTGATTAACCGGGAATATGATCGATTATACCAGATCAATGAGCGTGGTGATTTTGCTACGGCAATTGATCAGGGGGAAGCGTTCCTAAGTCATCTTATCTATCCAGATACCAATACACTGGGTTATGGCAACCTGATGATGGTCATCGGTACCGCACGGTATAATTATGGCTCAGAGGCCGACAGTACCTATGCATATTTACAAAAAGCGTTGCGGATATTCACCCGGGCAGGCCATCCGCGTATGGCTGACGCGTGCGAGCGATTAGGACAATTTCATTTCTATTACACACAGGATTATGTGCAAACAGTATCTTTTTTAAACCAATCTGAAGCCATACACTTGGAGCAACACCCGATTGACAGTTCTAAATTATGTGGCGTTTATATGGATATGCTGCTTGTCAATACGGCATTGGCTAATTATTCCGCTGCATTGGCCATTTATCAAAAGGCAGTAAGGGTTCAAAAAGATGATTACGACGCTGGCAATCTGAACAATGCCATGGGCGATTTTTACTATCAGCAAAGTCTGTACATTAAGGGGCTGGAATACTTTTCAAAAGCGGAAAAATACTTCAAAAGGCATTATGGCGACACTACTATTGTTGCCACATTTGGGTCTATTTATGCCAATAAAGGGAACTGTTATATGCATATTGGCGACTATACCAAGGCTATTCATTTTTACAATAAAGCATTACAAATTTTTGAGAACAAACTATCCCCGGATCATCCTTATATCTTAAATATCAAATCTTATATTGGATTTTGCTATGCTGATGCCAATCAGTTTGAGCAGGCAATCAACATCCTTGTTCCGCTAAGTCAGGCAATTGCGGAAGAAGAGGCGGCCATGCGCTTGAGCCTCCTGAATAAAATGGCATATTGTTTTGCCAGGCAAAAAAGAACAGCAGAGTTTAATGTGACTATGGATCAAATATTACCCCTCCTGACTATCCAGCCCTACCCCACACCGTTGGAGGAGGCAATAGCGGTCAGGTCGGTCGGCGTGAATTTTTCCATTGCTGAACGTTATCAGGAGGCACGCACATATTATTACAAAGCATTGGATATTTTGGATACAAAAGTATCCGAAAAAGTAAAAATGCGCGATTACCTGCACATGGATCTGGGCTACCTTTTTTACAGCCTGCAACAAATCGACTCTTCTGTATATTATTTTGAAAAAGCATTGGATGCGTTAGAAAAACCTATAGAAAAAACCTCCCTGGAGTATTATTATATTGCATACGGCCTTTCGCTAAGCAAGTATCAACAGTTTTTAGCAAAGGGAAAGCCAACGCATCTCGATGATGCCATTGACCTGATGGAAGCATCCGTAGCAGTGATCCTGAGCCTGAGGAATACCTACACCGAACAGGCAGATAAACAGTTTTTGAACAGCGAGGGCAATGAAGTGTTTGACAAGCTGATCGGCATGTACCTGCAAAAAAACACATTATTGCCCAATATTAATCATCTGAAACGTTGCTTTTGGTTGTCCGAACAAAACAAAAATACGTTGCTGATGGATAATATCACCCGCAACAACTTAGGCGAAGCTACTGTGTTGACGGATAGCATCAGGGCGAGTAGTCAGCTCATCAATAAGTTGTCCCGCAGCATCAAAGAAACCGAAAAAACGGATCCGATGTCGCATCTCGGGTACCTGCGCAGTCAATATATTGATGCCCAATCCGGGCATGAGCAATTGTTGGCACAACTAAAAAAGCAATATCCTCAATATTACGATTTATTTTTTGAATCCATCACTGTCACATCGGATGTTGTGCAGGCGCAACTACTCGCTCCCAACCAGGCCCTTCTGGAATATTTCGTCGGCGACAGCAGCATTTTCATTTTCGTCTTGCGGACCGATACTTTAATCGTCAAAGAGGTCAAACGCGACTTTCCGCTTGCCGACTGGATCGATCAACTCCGCGTGGGTTTGTACGGTTACTACACCGCCGATCATGCTCAACATCCGGAGATATCACAGGAGAAATCGCTGGATCTTTACCTCCAATATGCGCTCCAACTCTACGAAAAACTCTTTGCCCCTGTGGCCCGATTGCTGCCTGAAAAAGTCATAGTTGTGCCTGATGGACCATTGAGTTATGTGCCTTTTGATGCATTATTGACTACGTCGCCCAAGGATATCAATAATTTCAAAACATACCCGTACCTACTGAAAGAGCACCAGTTCAGTTATACTTATTCTGCGACCTTGCTGAAAGAAATGATTAACCCAAAACGGCGCCAGAACCCCAACAAGTGGTTGGCTGCCTTTGCCCCATTTTGCATCAGCGAAACCCAGCTTCCAACAGAAATCCGCCTGAACACGCGAAAGGGATTAAAGCGCTTACCATTTTCCTGCATAGAGGCCGCATCTACGGCCAAACTGATGGACGGCGACCTTTTTACTGGTGCTACAGCCACAAAAGCACAATTTGTCAATATCGCCGGCAATTACCGCATCCTTCATTTAGCTTCCCATGGCTGGGCCGATAACCGGCTCGGCGATTATGCTTATATCGCCTTTGCCGAAATTGGCGACAGTATGGACAACGAACGACTCTACACGAAAGATATCTACCACCTCGAACTTAATGCTGACCTCATAGTACTATCGGCCTGTGAGACAGGTATTGGCAAACTCCAGCGCGGGGAGGGTATCATCAGCCTCTCCCGGGCCTTTGCCTACGCGGGAACCAAGAGCATTCTCACCACGCTATGGGAGGTAAAGGACAAAAGCAATTCCGAGCTGATGCCCGATTTCTACAGCGAACTGCAACAGGGAAGAACCAAAGATGCGGCATTGCGCTTGGCGCGCCTGAAGTATTTGGATGCTTCGACTACCCGGAATTGTCATCCGTTTTTCTGGGCGGGTTTTGTGCCGGTGGGGGATATGCGGCCGGTGAAAAAATAAATGGGCATGCTTCCTTACTTAGCAGATGTTAGCGGCAATAATAAGATGGATAGTATCGAATTAATAAATATATTTGTAGATTTGCAACACTAAGTAAAACAAAAAAACTTCAATCGAATCAAGCATGCAACCAACCTTAAGAATTTCATTTTTCACACTTTATGTACTGTTAGTAGAAATTATGTACGGGCAAATGACAAAGCCAGAATTGAGCAACTTTCAACAAGCGGCTCAAATAATGCAGGGATCAGTACAGCCCACGTTTCACAAGGCCATCCTCCAGGAGTCAAAAACTTCAAACGGTAGCAATATTGATACATTAATAGCACAATCGCCAGACAACCTGTTGCCCTCCTCACCGGAAATAAAAAGGCAATTTGAGGGCAATATTTACAACGGTTATAATCCATCCGATAATACCCTGGCTATTTCCAATGAAGGCTGGATGGTGTCGGTAGTGAATAGCTCTGTTAGTTTCTATAACGAAGACGGCAGTAATACACTTAATTCCGAAGATCTTAATACTTTTTACAGCTATCTCAATTTCCCGGATTATTTCTTTAATCCGAGGGTACTCTTCGATCCTGTTGGAGGAAAATTTATCCTGATAACCCTTCATGGGAAAACACCGGAAACTTCCCGTATTATTATCAGTTTTTCCTTTAGCCAAAATCCCGCTGATGGCTGGTGGACTTATACATTTGACGATATCGCTGGCAGTACAGGTACCTGGATGAACGACCTGCAAACGGGTGTTTCGGCAGAAGACCTGTTTGTTGCCGGAAACCTTTATGAGACATCGGGAGCCCTTTCTAATTCTATCATTTTACAGCTTGATAAAGAACAAGGTTTTGAAGGCCAAAATTTGAGTTATAGCTACTGGGGAAATGTTGTGAATGAAACCGGACAGGCCGTTGGAAGTATAACTCCGGTGTCACATGGATTGGAGGAAGGATACGGTCCCGGAATTTACTTGCTTGCAAGTAAGGCGGATGGAGGCAGTGACTTATTGTTATTTGAGATTGACAACGATAATGGCAATTCTCCGTTGCTGTTTAGGTACACTATACAGGTATCTCCCTATTCCCCCGGGAATAACGGGACACAGCCAGGCACCTCCAAATTGTTAAATGTGGGAGATTGCCGTATACAAAGCGCATTTTTTGCAGACGGTTTAATACATTATGTACATCACGATCGGTTCATCGATGGTTCCAATGGAATTCGATATGGAAAGCTGGACCCTGTTTCACAAAATAATGCTGCGCAACTGTTCGGACAATCGGGTAATACTTATGCATTCCCGGCAATCGCACCCTTTTTTAATGGTATCGGCAATTTTAATACAGTATTGATGGGTTTTTGCCGCACCTCATCTTCGGTTTTCCCTCAATTTAATGTTGTTACCATAGCAGAAGATTTTAGTTCATCGGCATTAGTTTCAGTAAAGACTGGAGCAACCTCTATTACAACTCCTGCGGGTAGTATTGTACCGTGGGGGCATTATTCAGGGATTAGCAGGAGACACAATTCCCTTATTCCTTCTGTTTGGGTTTTAGGGAGTTATGGCAAGAGTAATCAATATGGAAACTGGGTTGCAGAGGTTGCTCCTTTGGGCAGTGGCCCAAATCTTCCTTGTGAAGAAGCAGAAGAATTGTTTTGTGGTACTACACAAATAAACACCACTTCCGGGAATTCCCAAACGCTTCCGGAATGCGGAATTTCTCTAAATACTGCCCCTGGCCGATGGTTCAGGATTGTTGGTTATGGAGGAAACATGACCTTGTCAACCTGTAGCGCACAGACCAATTTTAATACTAAGATCGGGGTCTTTTCAGGTGCCTGCTACAACCTGACCTGTATAACAGCGGCAGATGATGCGGGGTGTACGATGCATCCTACTAATGCAAGCGTGACTTTTTATGCCGTAGACGGGGAGGAGTATTTTATTTATGTGACAGGATCTGGCACAGCGAGCGGAACGTTTGAGATATCTGTGCAGTGTGATGATCTTGCAGGGACTTGCAGTGGTAATCAGGTATTTACTAATTGTAGCGGAACGCTTTCAGATGGAAGCGACAATAATCCCTATTCCAATAATCTGAATTGCAGTTGGACGATCAGCCCAACTGCAGCCACCAGTGTTACGCTCACCTTTACAGCATTTGAAACAGAGGAAAATTTTGATTATATAAGCGTGTATGACGGAACAAGCGAAAATGACCTCTTGTTAGGTTCCTACAGCGGGAGCAGTTTGCCTGGCGCTTTGACTGCGAACAGTGGAAGCATGTACATCGTTTTTGAAAGCGATGGCTCTGCTACCAGTTCAGGATGGAACGCCGATTATATCTGTACAGCCTTACAAGCACCTGTGGCAGATTTTGCAGCCAATCCGGTTAGCGGGACAGCACCTTTTACGGTCAATTTTAACAATCTTTCCACTAATCCCCCGGCTTCCTATTTGTGGGATTTTGGAGATAACAGCACCTCAACGGTCGCTAATCCTTCACATACTTATAGTTTCCCTGGTACTTACACCGTAAAACTGACAGCGGCCAATATTGCTGGCAACAATACCAAAATCCGTACAGATTTCATCATTGTTATCCCCAACGCACAGGCTCCGGTGGCGGCCTACAATACCTCTGCTGTATGTGGACAATCAACGCTTACCGTCAATTTTCAAGATCAATCTACTAATTCCCCTAACTCGTGGTTTTGGGAGTTTGGCGACGGGCAAACTTCTTCGCAGCAAAACCCTATTTATACCTATCCTGAGCCAGGTATTTATTCTGTGAAACTCACTGCTGG
Source organism: Saprospiraceae bacterium (assembly GCA_044350415.1). GTDB lineage: Bacteria > Bacteroidota > Bacteroidia > Chitinophagales > Saprospiraceae > M3007. The sequence goes on from JBILHQ010000030.1 coordinate 17,277, forward strand.
CAATATTGCCGGTTCAGATATTGAAATAAAAACCTCTCTCATCACAGTATTGGCTCCCATGAGCGTCACAGCAATTAATGGTAACAACGGATGTATTGGTACGCCGGTAACATTACAGGCCTCAGGAGCAAACAGCTATACCTGGTCAGGCACAGGGATCAACAATAGTACTGAAAATCCGGTAATGGTCAACCCGGTAAGCCCAGGTAATTATACCTACACCGTGATAGGCACATCCAACAGTTGCGTCTCATCGCCAGTAAGTATCACTATCAATTTCTTTACGCCGCCCGTTATCACACTGAATACCTCTTCTGTTAACGCCTGTTTTGGACAAACGATCCAGCTTTCGGCCTCTGGTGCAAGCAGTTATGTTTGGTCTGGTGCAGGTCTTTCGGGTCTTACAGGGTCTGTAATTACTGCGTCTGCTGCTATACCCGGTACTTATACCTATACCTTAACTGGTACATCTAATGGATGCGCCTCCGTGCCTGCTGCCGTCACAGTATCATTTGCGCCAATCCCGTTGGTTAGTGTGGGTATTTCCACAGGCACTTCCTGCCTGGGCACCCCGACAACCCTGACTGCCTCGGGTGCAGCCACTTATCAGTGGAGCGGGATAGGTCTTTTACAGACAACAGGGGCACAGGTAAACGCCAACCCTGCATTGCCCGGCTCCTATGCTTATCAGGTAATTGGTACATTAGATGGATGCCTTTCGCCGCCACAAACGGTATCGTTACAATTTAATAGTGTGCCGCTGATTTCCCTTACACCGACTTTTTATGAACTTTGTGCCGGACAGTCCCTGCTGCTCACGGCAACAGGAGCCAACACGTATACCTGGGAAGGGCCGGGGCTGAATGGTGTTACGTTTGGTTCCGTAACCGTATCGCCTCCCGTTGGAGAAACAGTTTTTACGGTCAGGGGGACGGTAAATGGTTGTCAATCGGCTCCCCAAAGCGCGTTGATTACAGTTACGGCTGTGCCAATGACAGTTGTTACCGGAAATGAAAACCCGGTATGTCTGGGCGACACCATTTGGCTTACTGCTGGTGGCGCAATGCAATATCAATGGAGCGGTCCCAACCTCTTGTCAAGTACTGGTACATTGGTGGCTGCTGTTCCTTCACAACCGGGCATATCCAATTACCAGGTAACAGGAGTCAGTGGCTCCTGCATCGGCCAGACCATTAATGTACCCGCAACGGTCTTAAATAATCCACTTTCTGTAACAGTCTCTGAGTCGGGCTGCCCCGGACCAAATTTAATGTACACTGCAACAGTTATCAATGGCACTACAATCAATAACATTACCTGGTATGTGAACGGTATTCCAGTTTGGGCGGGCCCGTCTTACACGCTCCTGAATGCCGCCAACGGAGATCAACTTTATTGTACGGCAGCCCCGTTGAATGCACCACTTTGCACGCAGCCGGCAGTCGCTGCATCTGATATAATCACAGTGGAGTGTATTACTGTTTCGACCCATGAAGTGCAGGTTATTGGAACAATGAGCATAGTGCCCAATCCCAATAATGGCCTGTTTGAATTACAAATTACTGCTCTTGAACCAAAGCGCATGCAGATACAGATATTCAATACCATTGGACAATTGATATTCCGGCAACCCATTGAAATCGCAGCGGGCAGCGGACAATATCCAATGGATATGAGCACTTTACCTGCCGGAATATACTGGATGGTAGCAGCATCGGATAATCAACAACAAATTATGCGGCTGATTAAAGACTAATGACACAATCTGCAAGTATCATTAAAAATCCAGTTCAATTGCAGTAACCACCTTATTTTTCAACATCATCAAACTAAATTCATGAAAAAACTTCACCTTTTATTCATCACGCTACTAACTGTGGCAGTGATGTTTCAGGCCCGGGCCCAGGAACAACAAGCCACTACCGGCACGGGATTACAGGAAAAGCCAAATTTCTTCAAAATCAGGCAACAATTACTCGATAATTGGGGTGATAAGACCCCTCCTCCAGGCAATGGTTACAAAGTGTTTAAACGCTGGGAACATTACTGGGATGCCCGGATTATGCCCGATGGCAGCTTTCCAGCACCCGATCACAACCAGCGGGAATGGGATAAATATTTGCAAAAGCACCCGGAAGCCGACGCAGCATCTTCCGCTACTGCCAGTTGGACAAGCCTTGGGCCAGCCAGCAGTCAGGGCGGTTATATTGGAGTTGGCAGGGTTAATTGTATCGCATTTCACCCCACCAATGCCAATATTATTTGGGTAGGCACGCCAACAGGCGGCCTTTGGAAATCCACCAATGGCGGTGTAAATTGGACAACTAACACCGACAATCTGGTACCTGCCTTGTCACTCGGCGTTTCTTCTATTGCGATAAATCCTTCGAATCCCAATACCATGTATATTGCTACAGGTGATAAAGGAACGAGTTCGTATAATTATTTCCCATACTCCGTAGGAATTCTGAAATCAACTGATGGCGGTGTTACCTGGAATTCAACGGGGTCGCTACCTGGAATTACTGAATATTATACCATCAACGAGGTGATTGTCCATCCCACAAATAACAATATTATCCTCGTTGCCACCTCTGAATTTTCTGCAAGTGACTCTCCTTTCCCAAGCGGAGGAGGTCTTTACCGAAGTGAAGATAGCGGTGCTTCCTGGACCATCGTAAATTCTAACGGGCCCTTTTACGATATTAAATTTAAACCGGGTTCCTCTTCCTTTGTGTATGCCGCTTCGTACAACAGGCTCTTTCGATCCACAAATGAAGGAGTTAACTGGGCACCAGTTGGGAACGCAATACAGAATTCTGCCAGAATTCAAATTGCCGTTTCACCAAATGATCCTAAATTTATAGCATTAGTAAGCAGTCACTTCAATGGAAGTTTTAATGGTTTTTACACCTCTGATAATAGTGGGGGAGATTATAGTGTTAAATATTTTGGACAAAAGAACCTGCTTAACAATCATTATGGTGGTGTAATATCAAATAATAACAACGGGCAGGGTACCTATGACTTATGTATTGCTGTTTCTCCAGCTAATATTAATACTATTTTTATTGGCGGTGTCAATTTATGGAAATCCACAGACCGCGGACTTAACTGGACGTTGGCCAATTATTGGGTTAACGACCCAACTAATGCTCCTGGTGTACAAACCGTACATGCAGATAAACATTGTTTAGTGTGGAAAAACAATACCACTCTTTTCCAGGGCAACGACGGAGGTATTTACAGGTCTACAAATAGCGGAACTTCCTGGACGGATCTCAGCAATACGCTTGTGATTAGTCAGATATACAGAATTGGCGTATCTCAATCAAGCAGTAAAATAATTTGTGGCTTACAAGATAACGGGACTAAATTAAGGAATACAGCAGGCTCCTGGCAGGATGTAAATGGTGGTGATGGAATGGAGTGTTTTATTGATCCCGGCAGTTCAAATATCATGTACGGCGAGTTCAATAATGGACGCCTTGTTCGTACTTTAAATGGTGGCCTTAATTGGTATGATTGGGAAGCGATTGATATTCCCATTAATCCACCGCCGCCTGCGCCAAGTATAGGTGCATGGATCACACCCTGGGCGATGGATCCCAACAACAGTTCAACGCTTTATGCGGGTTACAGACAGGTTTGGAAGAGTACTAACCAGGGAGATGATTGGGAATATATTTCTAATAACCTGAGTAATAATAACCTTACCAGTCTCGCTGTTGCACCCTCCAACAGTAACATCATTTATGTATCAGATGGTCAACAGATGTGGAGAACGACCAATGGTGGAGCGACGTTGCAATGGTCCCTGTTGGCCAGCTTACCCACCTCTTATCCCAATATCAGTTATATTGCGGTGGATCCTGTCAATCCCAGCAAAGTATATGTTACCCTGAACAGATACGACGAGGATAATAAAGTGTTTAAAAGTATTAATGGGGGCACTTCCTGGACGAATATTTCCAATTCGCTGCCTAATTTACCCGCCAATTGTATCACCGTGCAACCTGGCGGTAATGATGCCCTGTATGTAGGAACAGACTTAGGCGTGTTTTATAGGGATGCCACTATGTCTGAATGGGTAGCGATCAACAATGGGTTGCCCAAAGTAATCGTAGCGGAGTTGGAATGCAAACTGACGTCCGGTAAAATCACTGCAGCCACGCACGGACGCGGTTTATGGGAATCCAATTTTAACAATACCAATACAGGAAACAGCCTGACGATCACGCCGGCAGCACAATCCACGGGTTCCAGTGCCGGCAGCACGACCCTGAGTATTGCCTCCAATATCAGCTGGACGGTCAGTGATAATGCCAGCTGGCTTACCTTATCTCCAACGAGTGGCACAGGAAATGCTACGATTAATGCCACCTTTACTGCTAATACGAGTACGAGTCCCCGGGTGGCTACCATTACGGCCACTGGCGGCGGATTTTCACCTACGGCAACAATAACGCAGTCCGGGGTGGGTGGAAGCACCTGTAATACACCGTCCAATCTGCAAACCGCCAATATTACCCCAACCTCGGCAACCTTCAGCTGGAGTGCCGTGAGTGGTGCAACGAGCTATTCCGTGCAATACCGGACTTCACCCAACGGCGCCTGGACCAATACCGTTCCTGCAACTTTCACCAGTACGACAGTAACCGTCAGCAGTTTTGTGGCCAATACTTCGTATCAATGGCAGGTTAAGACTAATTGTGCCAATAATGCGTCCAGTAACTGGTCGGCAAGTGTGTCCTTTACCACACAGGCTTCAGCGAGCTGCAATACCCCGGTTAATCTGCTAACGTATAATATTACCCAAAGCTCCGCCAGTTTTAGTTGGAGTGCTGTAAGTGGAGCAGTCAGTTATTCACTGCAATATCGCACCGCCCCCAATGGCGCCTGGATCAATACGAATCCTTCTGTTTTCACCGGCACCGCCGTTAATACCACTGGTTTTACTTCGGGTACTCCTTATGAGTGGCGGGTGCGCACCAACTGTGCCAATACTTTAAGTGACTGGTCAAATCCTATTGCCTTTACTACCCTGCCTGCACCTGTTTGTAATACCCCGGGGGATTTAGAAAGCAACAATATCACACAAAATTCCGTATTGGTGAGTTGGACTGCAGTGAGTGGTGCATCGAATTATGAACTGCAAACCCGCCTTTCACCGAATGGTCAGTGGTATGCCACCAATCCGGCCACATTTACCAATACCGCTATCACCATCAATGGTTTAAGTGCTAATACCGCTTTTCAATGGCGGGTCCGCACCAACTGTACTAACGGGTTATCGAGCAGTTGGTCTGCAGGGGTACCCTTTACCACCTTGCCTGCACTTGTCTGCAATGCACCAGCCAGCCTGCTTACCAGTAATATTACCCAAAACACGGCTTTATTAAGTTGGACACCTGTCTCGGGCGCCGAAAGTTACCGGGTACAGTTCTATGAGTTTGGAAGTTGGTTGGATTTATATGGACCTCCAATTACGTCTACCAGTATTACCAGATTCGGTTTATTTGCTAATACCTACAACCAGTGGCGTGTCATTACCAATTGTACCAATGGCTTACAAAGTGCTCCCTCTGGCATTGCTGGTTTTTTTACACCTACCGTTCCTGTTTGCTACGGCGGAAATCTTTGGCCACCCTATAATTTAGATCCCATTCCTAGCTGGCAATATGAAAACCTAATTTATGGGGGTGACTTTAGTGTTGTAAATGTGGATTATGGGACGACTTATACGTTTTCTTATTGTTCAACTAATGGTGGATATGTAGGTTTTGATGGCGAAATTTATTTGCGTATTTCAGCAAATGGCCCCATTATTGCCTACAATAACAACAACAACTGCGGTACGGCTCCAAAATTAGTTTGGCAAGCAGGGTTTACTGGTCAGGTAGAAGTGCTTTTAGCCAAATACAATTGCCTCACACAATCAACGAACAGTACAATGGCTTATCGGATTGGCAGTAGTTTTACAGATGATGAGATGGAGGAACGGAATGAAGCAGCAGGGGAATTCCGGGGCATTATTCCTGGATCTACTCCTCCAATAGCACAGAATCAGGCAATAAACACAGATGGCCGCAGCACTTCTATTGAAATGACGGTGTATCCCAATCCGGCGTCTGATGTATTCAACATACAATTTGAAAATAGCCAGGGTGTCGAAGAATCAATCAACATTGATGTCTACAACGCTCTTGGCAATCTGGTTTGGCAAAAATCCGGTACCGCTTCCATTGGTTCAAACACATGGGAAGTTCAGACGAGTACCTGGCCGACGGGCATTTATGTTATTCGTTTATTGAATGCACAAGGGCAACAATGCACACAAAAAATTTATGTGACGAGGTAAGAGTTTTCCCTTGAAATAACTGATGGCGATTAATCAAAATGCCTGTTATGTACTTCACATAACGGGCATTTTGATTTTTGGGAGTTGCCTTAGTAGTCCGTAAAGCCGAAAAACCTGCTTTTTGAAAATTTTTGCCCTCTCTACCTTACCAATTTTCAGGCTGCGGCAATAAGTAGTATAACTAATCAAAACAACGGCTAAACCTCGCCATTCATTTTTTAAATCAAAACATCATGATTAATGTAACATTCACAAAAGTATTTCAAAAGGTAGTTGCACGCTTTTCAAACCATGCCCTCTTTTTTGCTGTGCTCTCCCTCTTCGCGTTCAGTTCCTGCGCAAAAGAATCGACCAGTGGTGATACCGCTGCTTCCATCAAAACTGGTGCTACTTATTCGACGGTCTCCATTGACCAGTTCTCCTGGATCACCGGGAGTTCATCGTGGGTACAACCCTCCAAAGATCGGTTGGAGTCTTCTCAATTTAAATTTAAATCCAATGGCACGATGACTTACCAGTTCGATTACGACAATTCAACAACATACACGCTCTCCGGGGAATATTATGAAAACAGCAATGGCGGGTACAGTTTTGTGGCTGACTATTCGACCAACAACGGTGCTGGTAGTGGCACCCAAATATTGGTGGAAGGAACGATTGATCCATTATCTAACGGAAATTTTCAGGTTGATATGGAATATGGCTCATCTGCCAATTATTCAGCAATAGTCAATAACCAACAATTTTTCAGCCAATCGTCCAAACGGTTCACCACAGTAATGACAATCCGGTAATCCCAATAACCTTTTTTAACTGGTAAAACAATGAAAAAAATTACTCTTTTAATAGCTTTGCTCTTTCTGTTGGGAAACCTGAATGCCCAACTCTCTTTTAGTTACAAAGCATTACCCAACGAGCATATCACCCCTTATCTATACTTGTGGAGTATTGCTGGTGAACCTGCTGGTTCTGAGCCAGCTTATATTTTGTGGGATGCCCCGGAACCCCCTGCTCCCTGGCTGGTGGAAGTCAGCCCGGATTCATTTACGATGCAAAGTTGTGCAGACATTAGGGTTATTCGCGTAGAAATAGTAGCACCTGCTCAAACCGGGTTCAAATCTACCGAATTACAAGACCTTGCAGCACCACCTGCCAGTAATATTTCACTGAGTTTAACAATTACCAATAGTCCAACTGCGGATACAACAATTAATATTACAGCAATGGCTGGAGAGGAAATAACCCTGTTTTTCCCGGTAAGGTCAGAATTGCCTGCTGTTGCATTCGGTTGTGATACCATGACGTATAACGTACCCGATTCCCTTCAAAAACACCGTTTTTGGTCTCCTGAAAACGGCACCTGGATTAATTTTTCCAACGATACGCTTGAGGTAGGTCCGCATGACACGTTTTATAAGGCGGTCAAACTGAAATCCGATGTCACGGGCACATTCAAAACCTATTTCAATCGTTATCGCGAATATAGAAGTTTCCCTGTACGTACATTGATTGTGTTCAAGGTAGAGGGTGCTTCAGCGATAGAAGGCCCGGTGGATATTCTGCCGATTATTGCACCTCCATATCCCAACCCGGCTTCAGACGTTGTTTCTTTTCAGGTCAAAAGTGGCCTAAATGACGCTGTTTATGTTGATTTATTTGATTGGGGCGGGCGCCTGGTGTACACATCAGATATGTTCTCCGTTGGGCCTGACGAACAAATACTGCACTGTCCGGTTGGACAAATACCAACTGGAAATTACAGCTACAGGGTATGCGTCAGGCGAGGCGGCGTGCTCCAGTATGGACGTTTCTCGGTAATACACTAAGATTTAAAGCCTGTCGGAGATATTTTGAAAAATAAAAGCCGTCTGTTGGGCAACACCAACAGACGGCTTTTATCTTTGGACTTCATTCTCCTAAAATGCTTGAAACAATGCGTTACACTTTATCACTCCTCATCTTGCTCCAATTATTGCTTGCCGGCATAACGCTCCACGCGCAGGCAGTTAAACCCACCTTCAAGGATACTTTCCAAATCACCCGTACACTTCAATTAGCCGATACTTTACTAAAACATACCTCGTATGACAGTGCAGGGATAGTGGCAACGCAGGTTATGGATTTTTTACTTTCGAAAGGCGATACGGTCAATACTCATTTTGCATCCGCCCTTGAAAAATACGGGCTGTCGCTCTATTATACCGGAAAATATCCAGCCGCAATTCCTTATTACAGGCGGTCGCTCGCCATCCAATTGAACCTGAGTAGTGTGCCGAATAAAGCAATCGCCTTCACCTGCTACAGACTCGGGTTAGCATTTAACTATTGCAACCAGGAGGATTCCTCCACTGTGTGGCATCAAAAAGCCTTAGACCTGAGGCTGAGGCTTTTTCAGCCGGATGATCCTGCCATTGCGGAGAGTTATAATGGCATGGGTATGTCTTGCGATGGGCTCGGCGACTCCAATAAAGCCATTGAATGGTATGAAAAAGCAAGGGATATCTGGGAAAAATCTTACGGGCATTACGACCTAAGAACGGCAAATGCTTATAATAATCTTGGCATATCGTACGCGATGATTGGCGAAGATGAAAAGTCAATCCAGGCGAAAAAAACAGCCCTTGACATCCGAAGAAAAGTGCTGGGCCCCATGAATTCAGATGTGGCGGCTTCCTGTATGAACCTGGGATATTCCTATCAGGCCATCGGTCAATATGATATTGCTGAGGAATATTATGCCGAAACACGAAAAATTTGGGATAAGGTCTTACCGCCTGATCATCCCAGACAGGCACTTATCGCCGATAATACTGGGATTAACTTAATGGATCAGGGTGATTATTACCGCGCTTTGCCATGGCTCGCCAAGGCACTTCGGATTCGCCGCCTCACATCGGGCGATAATAGCGCTGAGACAGGTAAGTCCTGGGTCAATTTGGGTATTTTTTATGTCAATAAAGGCCAGTACGACAAAGCCATCCAGCATTTTACAGAAGCTGTCCGAATTTTTCAGGATATGCCTGGTAATGAGTATGCCCTTTTTATTACCTATTCCAATCTCGGCGTATGCTATTCAGACTTAGAGCAGTACGCTGAAGGCCTGGCGATGGAGGAGAAAGCATTAAGTATCGGAATTGATCTGGTAGGCGAACCCAATAGTTTATTATTAGACATCTATTACAACATTGGTATTGCCTGGCAGGGATTAGGAAACTGGGAAAATGCACTACTTTGGAAACAAAAGGCGCACGACAACGGCCTTGCACTGCTGGGAGAATCTCATCGGGATTATATTCAATATGTGGAAGGGCTGGCGTACTACTACCGCGATAAAGGTCAACCGGAAAAAGCCATCCCGCTTTTTGAAAAGGCGCTTGATCTGCATACGCAGGTCTCCGGGAAAAATGTACCCGCCTGTGGCAGAATGCTGGAAGAAATTGGTAACACCTTGTATACAATGGGCCAACTGCAAGCAGCAAAACCCTACTTCGGGCAAGCTAAAGTGCAACTCGGCATGGGCAAACCTGTGGAACAAATTGCTGATCTTCAAGTACTGGTTAAGGCCCTGCGGGACGACGCTTTAACCGATAAACAAATATTCAAAAACACGGGCAATCCGGCATCTCTTGCAGCAGCCCTTAGCGGATTCAAATCGGCTCTTCAATTATTCGATCTTAGACGGAGCACGCTTGAAGGCCAAAATTCATTTAGTTTTTGGCACAAACTGATCTTGCCAATACAAGAAAATGCGATTCAATTGGCCAATACAAGCGACGGTCGATCTTGCATTGACTGTAATCAAACAGCCTTCGACATAGCAGAGGATGCCAAAGCCTTTCAACTTTATACTGCTTTTAAAAAGGCCGAAGCACTGCACCTAACCAAAATACCGGATTCACTACTTGTTTTGGAAAATGATTTAAGACGTAAAATAGCTGACGCTGAAAAGGTATACCACGAACTTGCAGAAAGTAAAAATGTACCTGCCGACAGCCTTTCCACCGCCATCAATGGTGCCTTATTTGGGCTCCGCCGCGACTATGAAGCCCTCCAGCAACTTTTTGAAAAAGAATTTCCGGAATATTATCGCCTTAAATACAGTTTTTCTACAGCATCACTTCAATACGTGCAAGACTCCTTACTTGAACCCCAACAAGCGCTTCTGGAATACTTCGTCGGCGACAGCAGTATCTATCTGTTTGTCGTCCGGGCCGATACTTTCCTTATCCGGGAGGTAAAGCGCGATTTCCCATTGGAAGACTGGATCGAGCAACTCCGGCAGGGTTTGTATGGATATTATGCCGCCGACAAGACTAAACAAACAGCAGTTTTACGTGAAAAGTGTCTGTTCCAATACCTCAAATATGCACAAAATCTTTACGAAAAACTCTTCGCCCCTGTTGAAAAAGACCTGTTAGAGCGGGTTATTATTGTTCCGGATGGTCCACTTGGATATATCCCTTTCGATGCCCTGCTTACGGGTGTACCTGAGGATATCAATGCCTTTAAGTCGTACCCTTACCTTTTTAATTCGCATGAATTCAGTTATACCTATTCGGCCACCCTGCTCAAAGAAATGCGGGACAAAAAGCACCACCGCGAGCCTGCTAAAGAGTTTGCGGCATTTGCTCCGTTCTATTCGGGCGATACATTGATCATTAATGACAATGGCCTTACCACAAGAACACTTAAAGGCTTCCATCCACTTCCTTACACCAAAGATGAAGTGGATGGGCTACACAAAATAATAGGCGGGGATGTGGTAACAGGGACTTTCGCTACCGAACCTCGTTTTGTAGAAATGGCAGGCCAGTACCGCATCCTCCATTTAGCCACCCATGGCGTAGCGGACAACCGCGTTGGCGATTATGCTTTTCTGGCCTTCTCTGAAATCAAGGATAGTATAGAAAATGAACTGCTTTATGTAAAAGACCTTTACAATTTGGAGATTAACGCTGATATGGTGGTGCTTTCGGCTTGTGAAACGGGCATCGGTAAACTTCAGCAGGGAGAAGGGATTATCAGCCTTTCACGGGCGTTGGCGTATGCGGGTGCCAAAAGTATTATCTCCACATTATGGGAAGTCAATGACAAAAGCACCGCTGAATTAATGCGCTACTTCTATACCCGGCTTCAGGAAGGTGCGACAAAAGACCAGGCTTTACGGTCGGCCCGCAAAGACTATTTTACCGCGACCACAGGTCGTGGTAATCACCCATTTTTCTGGGCCGCGTTTGTACCTGTGGGGGATATGCGACCGGTTTTTAAGGCAAAAAAGTAGTTTTGTTTAACAGCGTTGTGCGGCTCCCTCGCAACGACGCTATTGTTTTAATTCCTTTTGTAATGCAACAGCGCGTTGGTAATAAGTATGCCGCGGATTAGCCGTTATTTCCAGTAACACAGCATCCAATTGCTTGCGCGAACCCGGTAATTGTTTGACCAAACAAAACACCTCACACCAAACAGCATCCACTTTCCGGTCGGAAACCCTGAAATCCCGGAAGGCGCGAAAATCCTGTCCGGCCTTTACATACTGATGGAGGTGATAATAAGTGTAGCCACGCAGGTAAAGATTTTCCTGCAATTGATTGCTATCAGGCCGTTCCAGTAGTTTTAGCGCGGCTTTGTATTGGTTCTCACTGTATAATTTAACGGCCTTTGTGTAATTATTAGTCGATTCTTCCCCATCGCCGATGCCCATTAGTGTACCGTTAAAATCTTCTTCTAAGTAGGCGATTTTACTGAGTGCGGCGATTTTGGCGTTGGTCGGCAGGGCCGTTGGCGTCGGAGTGGTATTTTTGTCCGCAATTTGGTCGGATTTTTCGGGCTGTTCAACTGGTGCCGTTTTTATAGTATCATTCTTTACAGCAGGTGCCGTTTTTACGATATTTTCTTCGACAGTTTGGGGCCCAAACCAACCCAATGCAACACCCACAGCCACCAAACCCACAACAGATGCGGCGGCGGCCAGCTGTATCCACCGCTGTTGGTAAAAGGGTATTATTTTAGCACCGCCTGCTGGCGCGCTTGCCATCCCGGTATTTTTTTTTTCGCTGTCCTCTTTTTTCCATTCTGCAAACTGTTCAAGGACGTATTCATCCCGGAGCAACCGGAACACCTTCGATTCAGCACGAAGTGCCTCTACCCGTTGCACCAGATCAGCATCCTGTTCGAGTACCTGCTCGAAAGTCTTCCGATCGGATTCACTCATCCGGTCATGGAGGTAATCGTCTATATCTTCAAACTCATATATTGGATTCATAATTCACGAAGTTCATCCAGCAAACCGGAGCGTTCTGCTAAAAATTTATTGAGTTTTTTTCTGCAATCCTGAATAGCCATTTTAGCAACATCAGCGCTTTTGTAATTCATTTTTTCCGCAATTTCTGCCATCGAAAAACTGAAACTTTGCATTTTTAAAGCCTGGTGACATTTTTCGCCCGTCATTGCCAATAGTTTCTCCAGCAAATCCTTCCGGTGCTGCACATTCATCTCTGTCTCAGGATTCGTGGCTGTTTCAATAGTAACTGCCTCCAATGACCTGTCATAAGTTGCCAACCTGCGCATTTCGGACCGGCGCTTTGTATAATACATCTGTGCCGCAATATTGACAATATAAGTCGTAATTCCACTCAATGCCGGGTTGTATTTACCATCCGTCACCTGGTTGAAGAATGCCAACAACGCCTGGTTTAGGACTTCCTGTGCGTCATTTTCACCACCACCCAGACCATTGACCTGCTTTCTGACTGCACCATTCAGTTTACCGTTGTGGTAAAGATGCTTTAGTGCTGCATTAACATTGGAAGGCACACCGCTCAGAAGCGCCTCCAGGATTTCGTTGTCGTTGTTGAATGGATGTTTCATTTATTATTGCCGGTGACGTAACAAAGGTAAGGAAATAATGGCGGGGAAATAATGGCAGGGAGATTAGTTTCTGTATCCGGATCTGGGTATCTGTGCAGTAATTCAAGGTATTCTACCGCTTCAGCCACCAAAACAACCCCAATCCTACCAAAACCAACACTCCACCAATCCCCCAATAATAAACCATCCACGGATTGGGCTTGCCGCCAGCTTCTTCTATACGCAGGATGGTATTAACCGGCTGTTGGGTTAGTACCTGTTTTTTGTCGCCATTCCACGTGATAATAATAGAATCCACCACGGTTGCATTACCCAATCCAAAATGTGCGATAGTGCTGTTTTGCGAAAGGTGACTCGATCCGCCACCGTCTATTTCCCGGATCATGTGCCGGCCTCCTGCCACCACGGTTACCCGGCAACCGAGGCCGTGACTTTCAGCGTAATGGCCCACTAAAGCCACTTGCAGCCAGTTGCCCTGCGCTGCGTCGTTGCGGTAAAGGTGCGTTACAGAAGGGGCGGGATAATCATAAACCGACTTTTGATTAACGACCAGCAGGTCCAGATCGCCATCATTTTCCAGGTCAAATACGACTGAACCGCGCCCGATGCCGTAATCATTCAGGCCCATGGCGCGGGCTTTATCGGTGAAAAATCCACCATTGTTTTCGAAATAAAAATCTGCCATCGCCACGCAGTTGGGATTGAGGTCGCCGTTGGCCACAAAGAGATCCAGGTCGCCGTCGTGGTCAAAATCGGCAAAATTTGCACCCCAACTGATCGACATAAAGTGAGTTCCCAATTCTTTGGCCTTATCCACAAATGGTTGTCCCGGTCCTCCCCGAACCATAAAACGATTGAAACGGATATTGGGAATGAAATAATCCAGCAGACCATCCTCATTAAAGTCGCCTGCTGCAGCGCCCATATCGTTGATTTTCAGGTCCATTTCCGTTTGTTTACTCACGTCTTTAAACGAAGCCCAGGGGTATTGATTTTGGTATAAAAAACTGGGCACTGCTTTGTATCCAAAATCGTGATGGACAAGCAAATCCTGATCCCCATCATTATCGTAATCCGTGAACAAACCGCCAAAACCGAATCCCCTGTGCTTTAACCCATAGTCGGCATACACATCGGTAAAACCCTTGCCTTGGTCATTGCGCAGCAGGTATCCCTTGGCGGTCTGTTGTGCCCCTACAATGGTGGCATCGTTGATGGAGGTCAGTGAACCTTGGTAGCCTACAAAATAATTGCCCACATAAAGATCGGGCCAGCCATCTGCGTTGAAATCGCCAAAGCTGGCACCGGTGCTGAAGGAATACAATGGTGCCAGCCCCCAGGATTCAGTAGCATCGCGGAAGGTGCCGTTGCCGTTGTTCAAAAAAAGCAAATTGCGCGCACGGGGAATATTGGACAGGCTGTCTTTGGAAGTGATGGTGGTCACGAACAGGTCGACCCATCCATCGCGATTGACATCGGCACCCGCAACACCTTGCGTGACGAATTTTTTGGCTAATTCCAGTCCGGAACCTTCAAAAATAGTGCGAAAAATGCCGTTGCCAAGGTTGAGATACAGTTGATCACTGTTCATGCCACCGGTAAGGTATAAATCCTGAAAGCCGTCATTATTCAGGTCGAAAACACAAATACCACCGCCAAACATCCCTTCGTACACCGCAAATTGATGGTCAATACCTGCCGCCTCAGTGATATCCATGAATGGCGTGGACGCTGGTGGTGGCGTCGTCGGTTGTTGCCCGGGTAAAGAGGAAAATAACAGCGATGCTGCAAATAACAGGATACCTTTTTTAATGTTCAAAGTTCAATTTTTAATGGTCCATATTCAATTGAAAATTCATTTCCGCCATTCCAACCCATTCACATTTTGCCCAATCAACACCCCGGCATCTTGCCCTGCCTGATTATCCTGCCGGGTATGAATGCCACCGTAAAAACGGGAATTGGCGGTTTCGACGGCGAATTCCCAAAATGATGAAAACGATCGGGCCTTGAATTCCACCTGCCGCAGTTCATCCCGGTGCCTGCCCACGTGGGTGCTGTCGGTAAATGCAAAAGACTGCCCAAAAAGGTCGGTCAGCACTGTGGCTGCCGCTGCAGATTGAATCGCATGGCCGGATGGAAATGCCGGGAACGGCGGATCTGGCCAGAAAGACTCCCATTCATGATCGATAAACTGGGTAATATAAGTATTGGGCCGTTCGGAAAAACGCTCGTATTTCCACTTCCAGCAGTCCGTAAAGGCATCCGCAACGGCTATACCCGTCCGGGCAAAGGTTTCTGCCCACCGGATCAATGGCGGATTAGTTTTCCGTAAAGCTTGTGCAGCCAGCAAATACGAGTGCCCGGGAGGGGTCAGGGTTTCAGAAGGGTCGTCGCCCCACCATAGAGCTGCTTCTTTTTCATCCTGCGTAAGTACTTTTTCTTTTTCGTATACCTCCATGTATTGCTTCCGGTAAGCGGAGCCAGGAGTAGTGTCGTAAGGGATCATTTCGGGGGTGGGTATCTGCCCGTCTTTCACCAGAAAGGTCCGGTTCTTTCCCCAGTATGGATGTAGTGGATGATGACTGAAGGACTGGGCATAAAGCGGTGGCTTCCAGCTTCCCGGGCGTACAGGACCTTCGAACGTTTTATCAAAATTGTTCAGGTATCCCCTATGGCCGCCGTCGGTTTTCGACCATTCAAAAATCGCTGCGGCAACTTCCCTGCCATAAGCGACCGACCGATCGATCACCGCTTGGTCGGACTGGCGTTTGGAAAATTGTGTATAAATGAATGCCTCCAACGAGTCGATACTTTGTTTATTGGCATCGGATGTTTGCTGGTAAATATTTTTCAGGATGGATGCCTGTCCTGCATTGAGTGCCAAAACCCAGTCGTAGGCTAATCCTGTTTGTGGCTTGGGCAAACTGTCCAAGCCATTCAATTGACCGGCAAGCGATTGATATTCCGAGTAACCATGTACTACCGACTCATACATGGTCAGTCCAATATATCCCAAAGCCCGTGATGCAAATGTGGGTGTGTTGCCGGGTGTCCAGCGGGTAACATAAAGTGTTCTGTCGGCCCATACCCCGGCAACCTCATTTTCAGTGAGTGGCGATGGGAAGAACCGTTGGCAGCCGCACGCTACTGAAAGCAGGAATGCGAGCGTAAAAAGAAATCTGCTTATGAAGCGCATCAAAATTGCATCGTTAATGTTCAACCTTTATTTGAGCTGGTAAGATACAACGCTCCCCTGATTGATCCCAAACAAGAGCCTGTTACCCAGGGACAATACTGACCGCACATCGCCCTTCAATTTTAAGCCAGATGCTGTTTGCGGCAGGTACTGAAAATTGCCAGTGCCGTCTCCTGTTAGCAATATCCCGTAATTGGCGTCAAATTTACCCAGCCGAAGTTTGGCGTGGCTGTTATTGCCGCATAGTAACAAATCCGGGTGCCCATCGCCGTTGGCATCCAGTACTGCAGTGGCACAGACTGGCGCATATTGGGCCTGGATCGGGAGGGTCTGCAATACTAACGATTGTCCACCTTTGTTTAAAAAAACACTGGTGGAAAGGTGGTTAGCAGTCCAATGTCCGGCCTTTTCAATAGCAGCATCATCAAAAAAGTCATTTAATGTAGCATCGCTGTAACTTTTGTAATCCGTAAATTTCGCCTTCATGCGGGGCAATTGCGCTCCTAGTTCGTCGCGGGTCAGGTAAGGGTAACTTTCACCCTGAATATAGGTGCAAAAAATGGGATCGACCGAACCATTGCCATCGAAATCGCTGTAATACAAATCCACGGGTTCTTTATCTGACGCCTGAAATTGCGCGTTCAATCCGAGGTTTCCCACAACCAAGTCTGGTTTTTGGTCATTATCCAGGTCGGCTACTTCAATGGTATTCCACCAGCCCCGGTATGGTTTTTCAAAATACTGATTCGTTTGGTCTTCTAATTTCCCCGCCTTTATCCCAAACACTGAAACAGGCAACCACTCTCCTGTCACAACCAGTTCTTGCTGGCCATTTTGATCGAGATCCACCCACACAGCATCGGTAACCATTCCAATATGTCGCAATTGCGGTGCGAGGTTTTCTGTTTGGTCTGAAAAATGGCCTTTCCCATCGTTGACCAATAAAAAACTACGCGGTGGCTCCGGGTATCGCCCTGGTATAACCCGCCCCCCTATAAAAAGATCGGGATGTCCGTCGCCATTTACATCGCCTGCCGCCACACAACCTTTTGCGGTGCGGGTATCGGGTAATTCTCCACGGGTAAAATGCCCCTTGCCATCGTTGAGGTACAGCCGGTCCTGCAGCAAGGAATCCTGTTCATTGAATTGGTGATAGCCACCACTTGCGGCGTAAATATCAGGATAGCCGTCCCCATTGACATCCAACAACACAAGGTCTGCATCGGTGAAGTTTTTATCAGTCTCAAAAGTGGGGACTGCTTTTCGGGTGAACCCACCGCCCGGTTGTTGTAGGAAAAGCGATAATGCCTGGCCAGCGGCACCACCAATCAAAATATCTTCTTTTTTGTCACCATCCACATCGCCTTTGACCATGCACGGGCCCGAAAAAGAGAGTTCGGTGAGCAACAAATTCTGGCGGTTAAAATCGCGAATGGATAATTCGGGTTGTTGGTAGAGAATAGGTGACGCAATTGGTCGGAAAAGTGCAGCAACCGGAGGAGCAGCCTTATGTTTGAACACCCGGGCATCTTTTTCCTGTAAAATTATTTTTTGATCGACTGGCGGATTTTGGAGTGTTTGCCGGTTGCCGTTGGGCCATTGAATCGTCAAAGAATCCAGGTGGTCCGTTTGGCCCAAACCAAAGTGCAACACAGGCGAGACAGAAGAAAGGTAACCACGGGCAGCAAATTGCTCGATGGTCTGTTGTTTTCCTTGGGTATAAATGGTCGTCACAGCGCCTATTCCCTGTGTATTCATCCCACTGCCGTTCAATTGCACCTGCAAAAAATGGGCTTTATTTTGCTGACGCGCGTTATTTTGCCAGATAAAAGCAGGTTGATTGATATTGTTGACCACCAAATCCAGGTCGCCGTCATTGTCAAGGTCAGCGTAAGCCGCGCCGTTGCTGTTGGAAGGGCGGTTCATGCCCCAGTCGGGGGTTTTATTGGAAAAAGAGAGCCCTTCCTGGTTGCCAAAAATATAATTGGACACATTAGAGGCTGGCATTTGTTTGACTAATTCCTGTACATCTTCCCGTTGCATCCTGCCTTTTGTTTTCACATAACTATCCATGAAATGGATAAAATCCTGGTTGGTGTAGTCGCGAAAATAGCCGTTAGAAATAAAGAGATCTTTCCAGCCATCATTGTCGTAATCGGCCAAAAGCGCGGACCAGCTCCAGTCGGTATTGGATATACCTGCCAATTGGCCGATTTCACTGAACGTACCGTTGCCATTATTGAGTTGAAGCATGTTGCGCATATATTGGTTATGAAAACCGCTGCGCACAGAAAGATTGAATTTTTCGTAATTATCAGCCCCGAGCAGGAGTTTCTGCCGGTGGTTATCTTCGGGAAGCATGTCGAGGGTGATGATATCCGGCCAGCCATCGTTATTCATGTCGCCAATGTCATTACCCATAGAGAACTGGCTGGTATGGCCAATACTTTCTTCCAATTGGTCGGAAAAAGTGCCATTTTTATTATTGATGTAGAGGTAGTCCGGAACGGCATAGTCATTGGAAATATAAAAGTCGGGCCAGCCATCGCGATTGATATCGGCAATACCAATTCCGAGGCCATAGGTAAGTGCGGAGCCTCTGATGCCCGCCTGTTTGGTGATATCGCTAAAAACACCTTTGTCCTGCCGGAACAGGCGTACGCCTTGTAAAGGGTCGTCCTGCCGAATCATTTCTGCGTTTTGGATTTCGTTTAAAACGGGCAGCGATTTGGGGTTGTGGTTGAGCAACAACATATCCAGGTCACCATCAATGTCGGAATCGAAAAAATAAGCCTGGTTGCTGAAACCTGTACTTGCTAATCCATAAGCGGCTGCCTGGTCATCAAAGTGGGGAATTCCGTTGGCATCATTTCCCAAATTGATAAAAAGTTGGTTCGTGCGTTTAGGTTCGGGTAGCATTCCCGAATAAGATACATAAATATCGAGTTTTTGGTCGCCATTGATATCTACGAGACTGACACCTGTTTTCCAGGGGCCGGGTCGGCCTCCGGCTCTGCTTGCAGCTGTAATGTCCACGAATTGGAGGCCTCCTTTATTCAGGTAGAGTTGATTTTCAGCCATATTGGCGGTAAAATAAACGTCCGTCAGACCGTCACCATTGAAATCACCTGTTGCTACACCGCCGCCATTGTAGAAATATTCATACATCAAAATGTTGGTGTTTGGGCCTTCCGTAAGGGTATTTTGGAACCTGACATTAGTCTCTTCTGGCGAAAGCAGGGTAAACAACGGGGGAGCGTCTGTTTTTTTTGCAGTCTCTGGATTTGCCGGATTGCAATGCCAGGAGAAAAGTAGCATAAGCGTTGAAAAAACTGCCGGTATTAGTGTGCGCATGAATAATTGAGAATTTACTGATGGTCTGTTAACTATGAGCATGCTCTAGTGGTCGAGGCACTATAGGTGGGCAGACTTGTCAAAGGAACGGATTTGGAATGACTTTTCCCGCAAATTGTTGGCGCATTTTCCTAAAAAAAATCACCGGACGAAATAATATCGCCCGGTGATTTTATCAAAATTGACTACTGA
>JBILHQ010000217.1:0-10114 GCA_044350415.1 Saprospiraceae bacterium
CCAGAGTTACCTCCAGACGGGCGGCAAAAATGAATCGCCGGTCCATTGGGACATGATTACCGATATGACCCGCGGTGGTATCATCACTGCCGACGGAGAAACGATCTACCGCAATGGTCAATTCCTGATTTAGATATGCCATCCCGGGAAAAAGTGTTGCCTGCCTGCTTGTTTTTGGTATTGGCAGTTGTTGCATATTTATTGGATTTTAACGGCTTGTATGGCCAGGATGCACATGAGTATCTGCGCCAAACACAGGTATTTTATGCCCGTTTGCAGAGCCTGCCTGTGCCTCCTGCGGGACAAGGCGAGGTTGAATTTGGTGCTGGATTCCCATTGTTGGGGGCATTAGCCACCTTCTTCACCGGCAATGCTGTTATTTCCTTGCAACTGATTTCCTGGACCTCTGCGGCATTGGCGGTTCATTTTTTTCTTACCGGGTGCCGGTATTTGTTACCGGGTTCCAAAACAGAAAGCCGTTTCCTGTTTGGCCTCTTTATGTTGAGCGCGCCTTTGTTTATTCGCAGCGGCCTCACCTCTATGTCCGATATGCCAGCGTTGGCCATGGCATTAGCAGGTATTCGGTACAGTGCTGATGCCGGCGAGCACCGCAATGGCCGGTTGTTATTATTGGCAGTGTTAACAGGCGGTATAGCGGTATTGATCCGGCCAGCAATGGTGGCATTGCTGGCTCCGGTGTTGGGTTGGGCTCTTTGGAGGCTGTTTCGGAGGCGACAATTGTGGGCTGTTTCGAGTGCTTTAGGGGTTGGTATGCTGATTTCAGGTATTCATTTTTGGGCAAAACAGACAGTGCACAACGCCACTTCTTTCCCATCAGTGCTGCACAACTGGTCGTTTTTCAATTTTTTCAAAAGGCATTTTTCTGCGGAAACCGGCATTCTGGATTATACCCTGCCCAATGGCATCCATATTCTTTCGCCTTTGGCCCACCATGGTTATTTCATCGCCACATTTTTGTTGTTTTTTTTGTTTAAAAAAACCGATTTGCACTTAAACGTGAAACGCGTGTTGCTGTGCGGATTTCTTTTTTACCTGGTATTAATCGGCGGATTGCCCGTACAAAGTATCCGGTACTTGTTGCCGGTATGGGCGGTGGGTTTATGGCTGTTGTTTCCTGCCTGGGATCGTTTTTACGCTTACGGCCTGTATTTTTTTTCCCGATTGACCAATATCCTTTTATTAGCAGGGGTGGTACTGCAGGCAGCGGGGATTGTCTGGAATTTTCGTCCGTTGAAAACACGCCATGATTTTGAACGAACACTTGCCAGACAATTAAAAAATGAATTGCCCACGGAATCAACGGTATACACCATGGACATAGACATCTCTTTAAAAACCTATCTGCCTGATATTCAATACCGTAATATATGGGAAAAGGTTTATGATAGTATCCCTTCGGGATCGTATTTTTTATTTAATGAGCCCAAAATGAGGCCACAATGGGCAGGCCGTAATCCGATGATAAATTGGGAAAATGCCCAAAAAAAATACCACTTGATGACCGTTGATTCCTTCCCGGAAGGTTGGGTTTTGTGGAAGATTATTCAGTAGGCGGTATGCAAAAAAAGCAAACAAAACCACAACCACGAAACCAGAAACCCCAAAACCCTCTACTTAACCCTCAGAAAAGCATGTGCCAGCGCCAATCCTTCCACTTGGGCGCGTACATATCGTTGTAAGGCGTCATAGTCACCGCGGGCGTGTTTCAGAAAAGAGCTTGCCTGACCGTAAACAGCGGGTAAGGTTGATTTTTGGGTGAGGTAATAACCATCAAGAAAGTCGCTGACACCGCCGGAGATAATGAGGTGCCGGGTTTTGATCTCATGGATACCCAATTCACTGATAATCTCATTGATCCACAGCAGCATTTCTTCGGCAGAATGACCGACTGCTGCTATTTTGCCAAATATCTCTTGTTTCACGGCATCACTCCGCAATAGTTCTAATTTAGCAAAATTGGTGCCGCCTCCAGCCGCAAACTCAATGGCAGCCAGGGGCAATTTCAATAAGGCGCGCAAGCTGGCTGGACCAAAACCCTGTCCTACTTCCTTTACAATGACCGGAAAATCAAACAATTCGAGCACTTGTTGGATCACCTCAAGAGGGGGGCGGGCGAAATGATCTCCCTCGGGCTGCATGGCTTCCTGCAAAGGATTGACGTGAATAAACAAACCATCTGCACCGAGTTTTTCCACCAGATCGGCAATACGCCCTGTTTCGTGGGTTTCAATGAGTTGTTCTATCTGGGCAACGCCTAAATTGGCAAATAATGGTAAATCCGCACCGATGACAGGCCGAATATTAAAGTCCTCAAGAAATTCGTTGGAATACAGCAATTGCCGGCAGGAACCAAGACCCATGCCCATGCCGAATTCAGCACATGCACGTGCCAGATTGTGGTTAATGGTTGATGCCAATGCTGTTCCACCCGTCATCGAAGAAACCCAAACAGGCACCCGCAATGTTTTTCCTAAAAATGGCAAAGGTGGCAGACTGCCCGTCACTGGATGCCCCGACAACATCGGTTCATAATAAAAACGGCGGTCAAGAGCACCAGACTTCACCTGGCTGTTAAAGGCCATTTCGATGTGGTCGCTTTTGCGCGATTCGGCTGTTGGATCAGTGGGGGTATTTTTTTCCGGGACCATAGGGTATCTTAATTTTATTATTTACACATTCCTTGCCAGCACTGAACAAGATAAATTCTTTGTAAGTTTTGAAATTCCCGACATTTTGAGAAAAGTAAATACGGGGACATAATTAATATCTACTTTCGTTTCGCAAAATTTCAAGCAATGCAAAAGTGGGTATTTTTTTCAGGACTATTTTTACTAAACGTTTTTATCCTTTCCGCGCAGCCTTCGGTGGTTTGTAAAAGTGAATGTTCGGGCAATCTGGGTGAAAATATTTTTCCAGACGGCGATTTTGGTTCAGGTACACCCAATGTCCTGCCTGGTAATCCGGGTATCGCACCGGGGTATAGTTACACCACCTTTCCACCGCCCAATGACGGCAGTTATACCATCACCAACAATACCTCAAGTTGGGGCTCTTTTGCGGTCGACAACTGGATAAATATTCAAGACAACGGCCCGGAAGCCAACGGCTATATGATGGTGGTCAATGCAGCGTTTTCACCAGGACTTTTTTATTCCAAAGAGGTCAATGTATGCGCAAATACGCTGTATGAAATGTCGGTGGATGTCATTTCTCTGATAGAAAGCAGCGTTGCGGCCTCGAGTATCAAATCAAATGTCGCTTTTTTGATCAATGGGGCCGATGTGTGTGCTACCGGCGACATTTCCCACGACGAGGCTTGGCATACCCACCGGTTTTCCTTCACCACCGGTCCGAATGACAACACTGTCACCCTGTCGTTCCGCAACAATGCACCCGGCGGTTATGGCAACGATATTGCTATTGACAATATTTCTTTCCGGGCCTGCGGACCATTAATTGCGGTGACAGATACTGTGGCATTTTGTAGTGATGGGACTTTGAATCTTGCTGCTAATATTCAGAATTCACCTTATAATACGCCTTTTTATCAGTGGCAGGTGTTTCGCCCAGCTTTGGGCTGGATCAATGTTCCGGGAGCCAGTGCGGTCAACCTCTCCCTCTCAACTGCACAAAATGGCGATTTGTACCGATTGGTAACAGCCAATGCCGCCCTGAATATCACCTTGCCTTATTGTCGTTCGGTGTCATTTCCGGTTACGGCCGTGCTTGAGGACCTGAGTAATTTTGCCATTGGAGGTACAGACACCATCGTTTGTAATGGTGCGCCAGGCATTCTGGAGGCAGGCCCTTTTGCCAAATACCAATGGTCGACTGGAGCCGTTACACCTGAAATCGCAACAGATACCCCTGGTTGGTATGCGGTGACCGTAACTTCAGCCAATGCCTGTACCGCAAGCGACAGTCTGTTGGTCTATGAAGTTGATCTTTCTGTGGACAGTGATTTTAAAAATCCGGTTTGTTTTGGCGATTCGACCGGCGAAGTGCGTGTTTTTAACCGCATGGGCGGGGTCGGTTCTCTCTCCTATGCCTTAGAAGGCCGGGTGCCGGTGGCTCAGCCATTCATTGAAGCGATACCGTCGGGTAATTTTACCATTTTGGTAAAAGATTCTTTAGGGTGTACGGTTCGAATGCCTGTTGCCCTCACTGATCCGCCGCAATTGACGGTAGATATTGGCGGCAACCGCACCATTACAGCCTGCGATACGGTGGCTTTTCATGCCGTGTCAAATAAAACAACGATCCGTTATGTCTGGACACCGGCCGACAGCCTCGATTGTGCCGATTGTCCCGGTCCGGTAGCCATGCCTTTGCTGGATATGCCGGTAACGGTTGAGATTTCGGATGAACTGGGGTGCAAGGCTTCCGATAGTGTTTGGATCAAGGTTTTGCCCCGATTAGAGGTATTCGCACCCAATATTATTGTACTTGATGGCCTCAGTGAGGGTTCAGAAAATTCTTTTTTCACAATTTTCACTGGAAAGAGCGCTGTTTTGGTGAATCGGTTGGAAATTTGCGACCGCTGGGGCGATCTGGTGTTCAGCCGCAAAGGCAGTTTGCCCGGCGATATGGGGTTGCGCTGGTACGGATTTTCGGCTTCCGGCAAACCTGTTTCCGAAGGTGTTTATGTTTGGTATGCAGAAATCGTATTCTCCGATGGCGTCGCAAGAGTGTTTAAAGGGGATGTGATGGTGGCCCGGTAATAACCCGCCCAATCCACAGAACGCAAATCTTACATCTGAAATCTTACATTTGAAATCTTAAATCAAAAAGACGGCGCAGGTCACCGGGGAAAAACGCCTCAAAACCTGTCCACTTAATAATATTATGCTCACAGCCATTTCTCCCATCGACGGCCGATATGCCGGACAAACCGCAGCACTCGGCGAATATTTCAGCGAACATGCCCTGATTCGGTACCGCGTATTCGTTGAAATTCAATATTTTATCGCATTGTGCCAAATGGGGTTGCCCCAATTGAACGCATTTGACGAAGATAAAATTGATGATCTCAACGGTATTTTTGAGCACTTCAGTATCGCCGATTCGGAGTATGTAAAAACGACCGAACGGACCACCAACCACGACGTTAAGGCCGTAGAATATTTTTTAAAAGAGCGGTTCGACGGACTGGAAATGGGCGATTTGCGCGAATTTGTCCACTTCGGACTTACCTCACAGGATATTAACAACACAGCTGTTCCGCTGCTGTTCAAACATGCGCTGGAGCGTGTTTATTACCCGATGCTCACAGAGTTGCTGGAAGAGTTAGACGAACTTTCCCTCAACTGGGCGCGTATTCCCATGCTGGCGCGCACGCACGGGCAACCTGCCTCGCCGACACTGCTGGGAAAAGAAATCGCCGTGTTTGCTGAGCGCCTGCGGGTGCAAATGAAATTACTGAAAGAAGTGCCGCACCGCGCCAAATTCGGTGGCGCCACCGGCAATTTCAATGCCCATTACGCTGCTTATCCCGACTACAACTGGCAGGAATTTGCCGATAATTTTGTCAAAGAATTCCTCGGATTAGAGCGGTCATCGCCTACTACCCAAATTGAACATTACGACTGTCTTGCCGCGCAATGCCACGGGCTGTCGCGCATCAATACCATCCTGATTGGTTTTTGCCGCGATTTCTGGACCTATATTTCGATGGAATATTTCCGGCAAAAAACGGTGGTGGGCGAAATCGGTTCATCGGCAATGCCCCATAAAGTAAACCCTATTGATTTCGAAAATGCAGAAGGTAACCTGGGTATGGCCAATGCTATTTTGGGGCATTTAGCCGAAAAACTACCCATTTCCCGCCTGCAACGCGACCTCACCGATTCCACCGTACTCCGCAATCTCGGCGTACCCGTGGCACATACCATCATCGCCTTCAAGTCTATCAATAAAGGCATCAGCAAACTCCTGCTCAACGAGGGCAAACTCTACGACGACCTCGAAGACAACTGGATGGTGGTGGCCGAAGGCATACAAGTAATTCTCCGCCGCGAAGGTTATCCGCAACCTTATGAAGCGCTAAAGGCCCTCACGCGTGGGCGTACAGGCATTACGCAGGAGATCCTGCATGCTTTTATTGATGTGCTGGAGGTCAAAAATACCGTGAAAGAGGAACTGAAGCGATTGACACCGCATAATTATACGGGGGTTTAAGGGGTGCATTTATTGCACTACAAACCGAACAGTACTGTTTCCTGGTTTTATCATGTAAATGCGTGGCAAACAATGACTTATGTCGAGGTTGAAAGTCATCACATTGTTCAGTTTCCTACTTTCAGTTAACCTGCCGGGAGCATCATAAATATGCAATTGCCGGTCTTCGGCTATTGTTTTCCAGGATACAATTACCGTCGAGGTGGCTAGGACGGGGTATATTTCAGGCTGCTCCAATCCGCCATCTGCTTCCGTTGCGCCCAAAAAAATGATGACCTCATCACAATCATAATTGACCAGTTGGTAAAATACGCCGAGCGATTCAATACATCTTCCACAGCAGATTTGCTGTTCAAAAAACCCCCATGACGGCATCAGGAAACAAGCACCGAAGCCTTCTATAATTTCATTCCCCCAATCGAAAAAGGAAGGTTTGTTTGTAAAATACCATACTTTCAGCGGCACACCATTGAAATCCCGCGTTTCAACGGAATCAATAAAAGTATGGTATTCATATGCCCGCCATTGGTATCGGAACCTGGAAGGCCTTTAATAACCCAGGCATCGCTGGGCTGGGCATCAAAATCATATAAAAACTCAAACTGTTGTGTGATATCGCTATGGTAATACACCGTATCGTTCTGGTCGTAAATATAGCAGGGATCGGGTAAAGTGCAATTGTCCGAAGCGGTTATTTTACTGCACATTTTTCCATTAAATAACACTTCTTCATTGGCATAAAGATAAAAGGGCACAGATTTGCAGGGATATGTAAAACATTGTGTTTCCGAGTAAGTCCAGGTGGTTACTGTAGTATTCTTACGGTCATTCGTGTTTTCAAATTCATTGCCTGCTGCAACACCTTTAAAGAGGTTATCGATAATATCACTCTCTGTAATACCGTTTATGGCGATATCAAAATCAAAATCACTAAAATCATTGCTATAAATCTCCGCTTTTGAATTGGAGGTAGCCCTGATACCGACGGTATTGTCCTCAAATTTATTCCGATCCTCTCCTGTCAGGCCTAATACGCCGATTTGTATTTGGCCACTTAATGCCATTGAGGCACCCGAAAAAATGGCTGTCTCTGAACCACTAAACCTGTTTCCTTTCTTCACATTAAAGACCGCATCAAAGGAGGTAATGCCATTTTTAATTATGTTTTTTAATGTGCATTGTTCAAATACTATACCATCTGTGTCTCAAATAGAAACGCCGGTATGCATTGAGCCAGTCGCTGTTTTCCCAAAAAATACATTAGTAAATTTGCTCCTGTTTGGCAAATCATATTTCATAAATTCCACGCCTTTGCGACAATCCTGAAAAGTAAAATTGGTGGCATCAACCACCGCACCCCGAAATTCAGGTATATCCCACTGCGGATGTCCTTTTGTTGCAACTCCAATGATCGCACTTTCGATCATTCCATATCCTTTTAACTGCACCACCCCCGACTGATTAGGCGCAATGGCCCCATTAGGATCTGGTTGGGGCAGTGCAGAATTGCCCTGGGCAATAATTCCGCGCCAGAATTGGGAAGGGGAACATGTATTTGCCCGTGTTACCTTTCCACCATCAATAATGAGTTTTGCACCTCGCTCTACGGTAATTGTACCTTCCTGGGGCATTAAAATTTCGCAAGTGATGGTTAATATTGCTCCTGTTTTGACAACAACGTTTGCGTAACACCGCATATTTAAGTCCCAGGTTTCATTAGTTGTGACTTGCCTGTCTGCTGAAGTAGTATTGTAGGTTTCTCCACAATCTACGAATCGCCTTAGGTTTGTTCTTGCCAAATTTCTATGGATATTTCCCACATCAGTAACTCTGAGCACATTTCTTTCGCCACTGTTTACACGGGTTCTCATCAAGTGATTCGTGCAGCCATCCCAATGTACATAGTCATCAATAAAGGAATGTCCAAATTCGTGCGCTAATCCAATCCCTTCCCCAACAAGCCATGTTCGGGTCACGGAAAAGGGACCTCCTGTAGTTTCAGGATGGTTTTTGAACCAATAGTATTTCAAAAATAAATTAGGTATGTGAATGCGGGATTGTTTGGACACACACAAATCTAAACCTTTCCCAATGAAATCAACTGTTAGAAAGAACGGATGTGCGGTGAAGAATTAACCGTCGTGTCGATTTGGAGTATATTCGTGTAAAACGCTTATGCTCCAATGCCCATAATTTACCGTCTCTGCGCACCCCTGTCGAAGTAATGACAGTGCTCGTTGGGATCATCAGGAAGGGTTTTCCTCTTCCCGGTCTGCCACTCTGTCACCCACTGCCGCAACGGCACTACATTTGTTAAGAATGTCGCGGGTCGATTATTTTACCCGTCTAAATACAAAATACTTTGGCTGACGATATTCTGATACGCATACTGCTTTTACCCATTTCACTCCTTTACGGACTTGGGGTTTCTGTGCGCAACCTGTTTTACAAAATGGGGTTACTCCGTAGCGTCCGCTTTGATCTGCCTGTGATTTCGGTGGGTAATATTTCGGTGGGTGGCACCGGCAAATCCCCGCATATCGAGTACCTGATGCGCTGGCTGCACCAGTATATAGAAGTGGGTGTACTCAGTCGGGGTTATGGTCGGAAAACAATGGGATTCAGGGAAGTACAGCCCTTCGACAATCCCAACGATGTGGGCGACGAGCCCCTGCAGTTCAAAAGAAAATTCCCGGATGTGCCGGTCACGGTGAGCGAGAGCCGGTCGATTGGCGTGCCGCAATTGATCAAAGACTACCCGGATACACAATGTGTACTCCTCGATGATGCTTTCCAGCACCTTGCCGTGACACCCGGATTGAATATCATGCTCACAGAATATGCCCGGCCTTTTACCAAAGATTGGTTGCTTCCTTCCGGGCGTTTGCGGGAATGGCGGTCGGCCTACCAGCGTGCTGATATCATTATCGTTACCAAATGTCCGGAAAATTTAACGCAGCAGCGACGGCAAAAAATGCTGGATGCCATTGATCCTTATCCGCGCCAGAAAGTATTTTTTAGTCATTACCATTATGGGAAAACCTACGATATGCTTCGCCCCGAACTGACCACTCCGCTCGCGCCTGATACCGACGTTCTGTTAGTCAGTGCCATCGCCAATACGGACTATTTATTGGAATACATGGGCAAAAATGTTCGTTCTGTGCACACCATGGAATTTGAAGACCATCATTTTTTTGATGCCGGCGACCTGAATGACATGCTTCGCCGGTTCAATGCCATTCCGGCGGTCAATAAGGTGATTGTCACTACCGAAAAAGATGCCACCCGACTGGGCATGCACAGTACCTTTCTCTGGGAAAATCAAATGCCTGTACGGGTTCTGCCCATCGAAGTCCGTTTTTCCGATGGCGATGAACCCGCATTCCAAAGCGAAGTGCGGCAGTTTTTGGAAGGATTTAAAGTCTAGTCGGTTAGTCCCAGGTCCTTAGCGTTGATCACAAGCATGTTGGCCCTAACTATAAACGGGATGCTTGCGGTCAACGCTAAGGATTTGGGACTAACAGACTAAAAACTTATTCCACAATCACCTCATCGATAAACAGCCAGGCGCCTTCGCCTGCTCCGGGATAACCTTTGGGGATCACGCCGGTGGTGGAAGCCAGCAGTTTGACGTAACGGCCTTTTACCTGTTTGAGGGAGAAGGCGATAGTTTCGATGGAATTATTCATTTTTTCTTCCGGATCAATCAGTTTTCGGCCTTCTGAAAAGAAATTTATGCCGTCTTCCGAGACAAAAACCTCGATCGCTTTGGGTGGATGGATCCAGTCGCCTTTACTGTTTGCATAGTGGGTGATGATGCGGTTGATGGGCATGGATTCTCCCAGGTCAATCACCGGATCGATATCGTGGTTGACCAAACCCACCCAGGCTCCCTCGGTTTTTAGCCCGCCGG
>JBILHQ010000218.1:0-10112 GCA_044350415.1 Saprospiraceae bacterium
AATAATTGGCGAAATTGACCCTGAGAAGTAGCATCAAATTGAAAAATTTAAAAAATTGTTTTTCGTTGGCTGGCGAAAGGGACGAAGGAACGCCGTGCCGGCGACTCTATGGACAGACACTAAATAATGGAACTCCATTTAGTATTCAATTTTCAGTAGTTCGATAACAGCACCTTTACCGGCTGGTGGTTGCATGCAACCACCAGCCGGTTTTTTATCATCATTCATACCATGAAATATTCCTCTATACTCCTCTTTTTTATCGTATTGTCCTTCCATCACATAAATGCTCAGGATAAACATGATTATATCTGGCTCTCGGGTTACCACAGGGTTGGTTTAAATCCACCTGGCACTTTGCTGAATTTTAATGAAAATCCGGTGGCAATCAGCGCAACACCATTATTAGGATTAATGGGCGAATCCGCCGTGATGTCTGATAAAGAAGGTAATTTGCTTTTTTATACAGACGGATGTATGGTGATGAACCGCCTGCACCAAATCATGAACAATGGGGATTCATTGAACGCCCCCGGGATAGATTTTGATGTAAGTTGTGCGCGGGATACTCTTGGTTATCCGTTGTTTCAGGGGGTGCTGGCATTGCCCACCCCCGGTCAGGAGCACCTGTATACTATTTTTCACCTGTATTCGCCTTTATATTATTCCAATGTTTTACACCTGCTTTTTACCACGGTCGACATGCAGTTTGAAAACGGACTTGGCAAGGTGACGGCCAAAAACCAGTATTTAATGCAGGGAGAAATGACCGATTGTTTGACGGCAGTCCGGCATGGAAACGGGAGAGACTGGTGGATCGTTACCGGTGAAAGAAATTCGGCACGGTACTTTACTTTTTTATTGTCTCCTTCCGGCATTTCAGGACCTTTTGTCCAGGAACCGGATTTTCAGTATCTGAAAATCAACGCTTTTTCGCAGGCCGTTTTTTCACCGGATGGAACAAAATATGCCAGGGTATCGGCAGGGGGAAGTGTATTGATCATGTATTTTGACCGTTGTTCCGGCCGTTTTTTTCAACCCAAAGTCCTGGAACCTGAAAAAGCAAATGCATTTGGAGACGGCGGTGGCGGTGGAGGCAGTTTTTCACCTGATTCCCGGTATTTGTATATTTCTTACAGCACAAGGCTTTATCAATACGATAGTAATTCGCCCGATAAAAAAGAAGAACCTGTATTAATTGATGAATATGACGGTTTTAAAGACGGTTTCCCGGCAAGCTTTTACCGTCAAATGCTGGCGCCTGACGGCAAAATTTATATGTGTTGCACAAATGGCATTCGTGTTATGCATGTGATCAATCAACCCAATGAACCTGGTAAAAATTGTGATTTCCGGCAGCACAGCCTTCAACTTCCCACACCCAATGCAATCGGAATGAATAACTTTCCGTATTTCAGGCTGTATGATTTACCACACAGCGTCTGTGACACTTTGGGTATTGATGCGCCGGAAGGTATTACACCTTCGCCCGGATGGGTGCCGGAAGATGGCATCAGTCTGCAACCCAATCCGGCCAATGACTTCGTGTATATTGCTTTGGCGCCCTGTGATCAGGGCAAACTGCGCATATATAATGTCGCTGGTCAGCTGATGTATGAGATTAGTAATTGGCGTGGGCCGGGTAGTATTGAATTACCAGTGTCAGATTGGCCTTCAGGGATTTATTTTGTGCAACTGCATGTTTATCAATCGGAACAGTTTGTAAAGAAGTTAGTTGTTATGCATTAGGCTCGGACGCTCCCACCGTAACAAGCCGCAATAATCTGTAATAGCGAACAAATCGCCATTTTTACCGTTTACGAATTACAAACAACACAAAATCAAACTAATCGTAAATCAAAATGCCCGTTACCTGGTACGACTCCAAAATAACAAAAATCGAAACCATGACGCCCAATGTCCGCCGGTTCTGGATCGAAAATCCGGGCGTGACTTATGAGGCAGGACAGTTTATTACCGTGGATCTTCCTATTGGCGACAAACGGCTGCAACGGTGGCGGAGTTATTCCATTGCCGATGCCAGTGAACCGGGGACTGATCTCGAATTGTGCATCGTGAAAAGTGCCGACGGACTTGGTACACAATATTTATTCCATGAAATAACAGTAGGGTCAATACTCCATTGGAAAGGTCCCGACGGTGCTTTTGTGCTTCCTCAAAATGGTGAACAGGATCTGGTAATGATTTGCACGGGTACAGGGATAGCGCCATTTCGCAGTATGCTGCGCGACATCAAAAATAAAAAACTAACCCACCGCAATATCCACCTGATCTTCGGTGCCCGAAAAATGGAAGACATCCTTTACCGGGAAGAAATGGAACAGCTCGCCCTGGAAATGCCCGGTTTTCGGTATGATGTAGCCCTCTCCCGACAACCAGACTGGCAAGGATATCAAGGATATGTGCACCAAATCTACCAGCAACATTACAGCACTATCCGCCCCGACATCACCTTTATGATTTGCGGCTGGAGTCAAATGATCGACGAGGCAGTCGCCAAAATCCTGGTAGAAATGGGATACGACCGTTCGCAAGTGCGGTATGAATTGTATGGTTAATTTTGTACTTTTGCATCGATGCGAAGTACCCACTATTTACTCATTTCCGCTTTTCTTTACCTGTTTGTCACCCGTTTGGTGCAAGAGGGCATGTCTCTGCCCGGTATTGAATATGCTGCTATTGCCAATAACCTGGCGCATGGTATTGGTTCCTTTTGGGCGCTCCGGTTTTCAGATACCCAATTTCCTGTCTTTTTTGAGCATCCGCCATTGATGTTTGGCATCCAGGCCTTGTTTTTTAAATGGCTGGGAGCGGGTTATGGGACGGAACGCATCTATTGTGCTGTTGTGACGGTCATAACCTTGGTGTTGATGGGGCGTATTTGGCGATCATTTTTGGGCAATACCGACCTGGCCAAATGGTGGCCCATTCCGCTGTTGATATGGATGTTGAATGAAGATACCTACGTGAATTATACCGGCAATATGCTCGAGTGCACCATGACAGTATTCGATTTGCTGGCTGTACTGCTCCTCTTCATAAAATGGCCTGTCAATAATATAGCGGGCAGTTCAAAACCGGCCTGGATATTCCTTCTTGGAGCTGGATTAGCATTGATGGCTGCATTTTTGACTAAAGGTCCGGCAGGGCTTTATCCTTTAGCATTTTTTGTCATTGCCCGGGCGGGAAATGGGTGGTCTGTTGGCGACATAGCAAAATACAGTTTGGGCTTGATACTGGTTTTTGCAACTATTTTAGGCTTTTTTTTCCTGTTTGAGGCGCCATCATTAGCATTGAAATCTTATTTTGAACAACAGGTTTGGGCGACTTTGACAGGTAGTCGTATGGATAACACTACACCTCACCGGCTGTACATGTTGCAGCGTTTTTTCGAAACGCATACCCATTGGTTAGTGATTGGTGGAGTGCTATGGTATTTTTTGATCCAAAGAAAAGGTAAAAACCATCCTTCCTCTATACAAAAACCGCTGGTATTTACAGCACTCACGGCAGCAGCAGCGTTGCTTCCGCTTATGCTGAGTCCCCAACAGGCGCCTCATTATACCGTACCGGCCTTGCCCTGGATAGCGTTGTCGTTAGGTGCCTGGTATGCGGGTATTATCGGGCAAATCGCTCTCCGGCCATCGATTTTATTGGCCATTAAAATAACTACTATAGCATTGATGTTGGCGGCAACAGGCTGGGTAATGATTAATACCGGCAGAACCCAACCCCAAGGTGCCGATGAATTAGGCGATATAAAAGAATTAATGAAGGTGCTGCCCACAGGGGGCACGATTGCTTTCACAGAAGATAGCCTGCCACCGATCGTGAACGGGTATTTTCAACGGTACAATTACACCGCCATCGACCGTGAAATGAAAGATCATAAATACTGGATGGTCACCAAAGGAATACACGTGGCCGATACCGTCCCCCAGTTTTATCAGATAATTAGTCTGGATACGCGGCTGTACAATGTGTACATGAAGCGGTGATAAATTTAGTCCCAAGGCTTTTTCTGCGCAGTTTTTTTCGATTTTACGGTGCCCGTCACCATTAGAATACTGCGGGTATTAGGCGTGGAATTATCCTGAATGACGATACCGGTACTGACTTTTCCGGCTTTTCCTATACTGTTAAATTCGAAGCGAACGATCGCTTTTTCTCCGGGCAAAACCGGCTGCTTGGGCACTTGAAGGACGGTGCAGTCGCAAGCCGTCTGATTACCGGTAATCTGATAAGACCTGGTACCGGTGTTGGTGACGGTAATGGAATCCAGGTACACCATTCCCTCTTCTATATTGCCAAAATTAATGGTGTCACGGCTCCATTTAACAGTAGTTCTTATGGGTTTGTTCTGCCCTGTCTCTGGCTGAACGGCTTGCAAATACCGCAAAGCTTTTGACTGGCCATCTTTATCGAGCTGATTATACGAGTCCTGTATTTCCTTGTCCAGGTTGGAGCCAAGGTTGCGATAGTACTCGAGTACGCGCAATTTTTGTTCCGTTGTCAGGCGCGATAACAGCGGCTTCATGTCTTGTGCGCAGAGCGATACAGTGGAGAATAAGAAAAAAAGTAAAACGAAAACTGCGGATAATTGGGAGGTAATTTTCTGCATAATGGAAAAAAAGTGGAATAAAATAACCGGTTAGCAACTGTGTCAGAATATGTTACCTTATTCTGACACAGTTCCTTATGTCAGGCAAAGGTAATTATCCTTTGAGAATTAGTTGCCGACCGCCAAATGATTTTATGGCATCACTGTTGGTTTAAATCGTTTAGAGCAGTAGACTTGTTGCGGTGGGAGCCGCCGAGCCGTGAAATTAGAGATTTTTTGCCTAATTGAGGCTCATTTTCGGGTTCATAGCATCGTTACGGACCCGAAAACAGCCAAAAATCAGGTAAAAAAGATCAATTTCTGGCCGGATGGCCTCCCACAGCAATAAGTCTCGTAGTTTTGCAGACATATTTTATGAAAATTCACACCATCCGGTTGCAGAACCTCAACTCTCTGAAAGGACATGTGGCGATTGAGTTCGATAAAGAACCTTTCGTGCATACTGGATTATTTGTGATTACCGGCGATACAGGTGCCGGCAAAACTACTATTCTCGATGCCATTACATTGGCCCTTTACGGTGAAACCAGCCGCGAACACGCATCGGAAGTCATGAGCAATGGAACTACTGAAGCACTGGCAGAAGTGGAGTTTTCAAATGAAAAAGGCCGGTTTTTGGCTACCTGGCAACAAAATCGCACCAATCGAAAAGTAAATCCATTAATTGTAACCCGTAAACTGGCGCAATGGGATGCTGAAAATGGTCAATGGAAAATCATCGCCTCCGGAAAAGCAGAAGTGGATGGCAGGAATAAAGATACGCGCGGTGCCATAGAACAATATCTCGGCCTTGGTTACGACCAGTTTAAAAGGACGGTGCTGTTGGCGCAAGGCGATTTCGCTGCTTTTTTGCTCTCCGACGAAAAAAATCGCTCTGCAGTGCTTGAGCGACTGACCGATACCGAGATCTATACCAAACTCTCCAAAGCAGCATTTTTTCGGGCCAAAGAAACCCGGGAGGTACTCGATCGACTGGAATTTGAAAAAGGCGTGCAACAACTCCTGGCCCCGGAAGACGTGGAGGCGCTGCAAACGGAAGCAAAAAATACCGAAACCAGCGCTCAACAAACAGATCAATTAATCGCCCGCTTTCGCGCACAGGAAACAATGCTGAAGGCTATCGCCGAACTTCAGGCGACGCTTGTTCATATTGAAGAAGATGAACAAGCATTAGAAACGGCAAAAAGGGCTTTTGCAAGGAACGCAGAACGCCTGCGCATGCACAGGGCCGCCACTCCCTTTTTACAGATCATTACCCGCCTGCGGGATACGGAAGAATTGCAGGAAAAATTGATTGCTGAAGCAACGGTCTTGCAAAGTGATTTGCAGGAAAAAGAAGAGAAAGCACTCAGATGCCAATCTGTGATTACTGAAAGACAGGAGGTATTGAAAAGTGTAGAAAAAGGACTGCAACAAACCGAACCTGTTGTCAGTAAAGTGTTGTTGCTCGACGACCGAATGGAGGCCCAACAGCGCACTATAGCCCAATTGGGTCTTTCGCTTGCAGAAGCACAACAAAAATCGATTGAATTTGAAACACTCATCCGCGAAAAAGAACGCCATTTAGCCGATCGGGAAATACAAATCGCTGATGCAGGAAAATGGCTGGAATTGCATCCTCATGCAGTAAATCTGCCTACCAGCCTCGAAATTATTGACAAAGACCTGCAAGCGTTGCGCGGCTTATACCAGACAATGAAGCGAAATGAGGAATTATTGCAGGAAGAAACGCCAGCCTTTGAGGAAGCAACGCAAAAACTACTGACCGCAAAATCTGCCCAGGAATTGGCTCTTCAGCATTTACACCGCACGCAAAGCCATTGGCAACAATTTTTGACGGATTTGTCGCCGGTGCTGCGAACTTCCGTATTGCCTGAAGATATTATGGCCGCTATTGGTGGCCGATTACAAAGCCTCGAAGATTTTTTTCGGCATTACCTGCAATACCGGGATACATTGAGTGATCTTGCGAAGGTGCGCGACCAGCAGAACGACCTCAGTATTGCCGCAGAAACGACCTTGAAACTCCTGTTTGAAGCAGAAGATGAACTTGGTGAAGCCAGGGAAAGGGAAGATATCAAACGGCGCAGGTATGAACGCGACCGGCAAGTGCTGAATTACGAACGCGACCGGGCTACCACATTAACAAAAGGCGAACCTTGTCCACTTTGTGGAGCACTTCATCATCCTTTTCTGGAAGAGGCGGCAATGATCAGTTTCACCGACGACGCCCGGCAGGAATGGGAACTCGCCCGTAAATACCTCGAAGACGTTCAGGGCCGATGCACCCGCCTCAATGTCGAACTGCGCGAACTGGGCCGGAATATCCGGCAGATTGAAACTGATTTTGGTACACTCCTGGATATTCAGGCCGATGATATGATGCAATTCGCAGCACACAAGCACGAGGCCGAACTCGATCGCCTGCAAAATGCATTATTAGAAGAGCATGAGACAATTGCGGATCTCTCGACGACTTTAATTGGCGAGCAGATTGCTTTTACGCGCGCGCTGCTCGAACAAACCAAACACCATGCAGAAGAATTGCGCACCTTTGCCGAGGTACTTACAGAAGCAGAACGTAAATTTACCGGTGCCGAAAGTGAGGCCAAAATTCGGGCCGCTAATGTTGCCAGGCTACAGGAAAGTGTGGCGGAAAGTACTACCCAATATGAAAAGGCTGTGGCTGCCCTCAACCAAATGCTTGCTCCTTATCAGTTGGTTTTTTCGCCCGACGCCATTTTTAGGGAAAAACTAAATGAACTATCCGCAACAAGCAACCAATATACCCGCTATACAACCGAGCGAAACGCAGCCTTGAATACGATGCAGGTCCTCAGCGCTGAATTGCAGCAATTATCTGAACGGATACAGGAGCGAAAAAAGGAGGCCAGCGACCTAGCAACGAAATTATCCCTGGAAAAGGAAACTTGGACAACCTTGCGCGAACAACGTTTTACCCTGTTTGGAGAACGGAATCCACAAGAGGAGTTGGCGCTGTTAAAAAAACAACTCGACGAAGCGCAACGGAATATTAGCGAAATCGGGCAGCAGGAACAAATCATTCGCGATGCCCTGACGGATCTGCGCTCCAGGAAAAAACAGAATGAGCAGCAAATGGCTATCAACCAAAATCGCGCAGCAGCCCTTCACCTCGAACTGCTTGAAAAGGCCCGGAATGCCATTGCCAAAGGCGAAATTGCACCTCCTGATGATGATGTTGCCGGGTTTATTAGCGTCTCGATACTTCCTGAGGCAGAAGCGGAAGGCCTTAAACTGGAACAAAGCAGCCTCGAACGGCGATCGACGGAGCTGCATACCCGCAAAAAAACAACCCGGCAGGCCCTGGATAAGGCACGTGAGCAACCCGGCGCGGATGCCCTTTTGCCTGATGTTTTAACAGCACTGAAAGCCGCCGAAAGTCAAAAACAAGAAATGGCTAATCGCCTGGGTGCTATCAGGCAGCAGTTGGACGAACAGGAAAAACGCAGTCGACAATCGGCTGCGTTGATTCAAAAAATAGAAGCGTATCAAAAAGAACTTTACCGCCACGATCAATTGCGGGTGTTAATAGGTTCTTCCGATGGCGCTTCTTTCCGCCGTTTTGCGCAAAGCCTTACGTTGGAGCAACTTATTTACTACGCCAATACCCACCTGACTCGCCTGGAAGGAGGCCGTTATCGTATAAGGAAACGGCCGGAAACCGACCTGGATATGGAAATTGTCGATACATTCCAGGCCGATTTTATCCGGTCGGTGAATACGCTCAGTGGCGGAGAAACTTTCTTGGTGAGTTTAGCCCTCGCGCTCGGCCTTTCAGATATGACCGGCCGGAAAACCCGCATTCAATCGTTGTTTATTGACGAAGGATTTGGCGCTCTGGACGAAACCGCCCTGGAACGCGCAGTCGATACCCTCGAAAACCTCCAGTCGCAGGGCGCTATGGTGGGTGTCATTTCCCATATTCGGGAAATGAAGGCGCGTATTTCCACCCAAATAAGGGTGGTTAAAAAGAGCGATGGCTTTAGTGCAGTGGAAATAGCCGGATAAATTCGTGTTTAGGAAGGTGTAAATAGTAACTTGTTACTATTTACACCTTCCTAATTGTGATTTTTGATATAAACAGTTCGTATGTTTGCCCATACAATTATTTCTTTTCAATAATCCAGCTTATAAATTTTCATGCCTGAAACTGTCAGCGCTTCATCACCTTCCAATTCGGAAGGGCTTAAAACGGCCATTTACCAGAGTATTGCCCGCCAGATTCGCGACGGCAATTGTGTGCTGTTTTTGGGTCCGGGAGCGGTAGCGGTCCAACAAGCGGATGGCTCACAACGGCCACTGATTGAACTTTGCGCCCTGCATCTTGCCAAGGGTTTGGGGCTAAAACCAGAAGAAGAAGAGTCCCTGACGCATGTTACCAGTTCCTTGCGGATGCGGGGAGCGCTTTCCGATACCCTCATTATCGCTGCCGTTCAGGATTTTTACCAGCAATCGGAAAAAGAGGCAATTAGCCCGGTGCTAAGTGATTTGGCGAATCTCCCATTCCGTATTATTATCAATACAACGCCCGACGATTATTTCACGCGGTATTATGCCCAGTCGCTGCGCGATTTTCGTTTTGACTTTTATAATTTTCGCAAACCTAACCCCGATCCATTGTACAAATTCGGTGACGACCAACCGCCGTTGATTTACAACCTCTTTGGGAGCTATAAAAAACCGGAATCGCTGGTACTCACGTACAGTGATCAACTGAGTTATATTAATAAAATTACCGGGGCCCAGCACGAACGCCTCCCCGACAGCTTGTTGGCCGCCTTTAATGTGCCCCGGTTTTATTTATTCCTGGGCTTTGATTTTGAAGACTGGACCCTTCGAATCACCTGTGATGCACTATTCCGCAATTCCCGTAATCATATCACCCCTTTTGCATACACCTTGAAAGGCGAACCCGAAGCGGGTACCAAATCGAAAGTATTCTTTCAAAGTGAATTCAAAATGGAATTTCCTCAAGTGGATTTGGTGACATTTGCGGAAAACCTGCTGAAGCATTATGCGGCATTGGATGGCAACGCCTCCGGGATGGGCGACAAGGCTGAAACACGGGCCAATGTACTCATCCTGCACAATGAAAAAGCGGATGAGGAAGGCTGTAAAACCTTTTTGAATTACCTCAAACCACTCCGACTGAAGGTGACTACGCTGCGCGATGCCACCGGACAGGGCGATCTGACCGCCTGGATTCAAACCCAGATGGACAATGCGCAAATTGTCATTCCACTCATCAGTCCCGATTTTTTCGACGACAGTAATCCGGCACTGCCGTTATTGGAAGCATTAGCAAAACGCAATAATCCACCTGCCAAATTCCTCGTTATGCCGATCATTCTCAAAACCTTCAGTCTCGATGGTACGCCATTGGGTTCATTGCCCACTGTACGGCCATTAAAAAGCGGTGCAAACTATA
>JBILHQ010000031.1:0-36843 GCA_044350415.1 Saprospiraceae bacterium
GGCGAATCGCCGCATTGATCACATACCGGTTGTCGTAGGTATAACCAGCCTGTCCGAAATAAGACAATAGCGCCCATTCAGTTTCGATACCGCTTGCGCCCACGTTTTTGATATCTACAGCAATACTGTTGTCCACATACCGGAACAGCGGATCCGTACGGAAAAAATTATTGACCGATACGCCGAGGTAATTGGCTTTATTTTGAATGGCCTCCATGCCGGCTAATGCAGAAATGCGGTGCTTATTGAAAGTGCGCTGAAAACTGAGGGCATTATTCCAGATCAGGTTTTGTTCGTACACCCGGCCTTCCGTGAGGGAGGTTGGGGAGTAGATAGATGCCGAAAGTCGTTCTTTGAAGCGTTTTTCATTTTCAAAACTCATATCACCGCCGAGCGTAGTGCGCAATTTCAGGCCCTCCAGAATGCCGAGTTCGGCATATACATTGCCAAAAATACGGTGGCGAAGGATCGTCCAGTCAGTAGCATCAATAAAGGCCAATGGATTGGCATTGCCATCGCCAAACAGAAAAGGTTCACCCAATTCAGAAGTAACATTAATATAAGAACCATCGGCACGCCGTATCGGGAACAAGGGCGCAGCAATCAAAGCGTAGCGAATAGCACTCGGTTCGTTGCCCGGACCGTAACCATCGCCGGTGCTGTTCAGTACATTGCGGTTAGTGACCGCCAAAGAGAAATTATTGCCTAGTTTGAAGCGTTTACTGCCCACTTCTCCATTAAAACGGAGTAAATATTTTTTAAAACCCTGGGAGCCAAAAGTGCCTTCCTGATTGAGATATTCGCCCATCATATAATAATTGCCTCCTTCAGAGCCGCCTGTTGCACTCATATTATACCGGTGCATCGGGGCTGTGTGAAACACTTCCTTCATCCAGTTGATATCGGGCAGCGTATCGAGCAGGGCCGGGTCAAAAGTGGGGAGTTGATTGGGGATGGGGCGCAGCGCATTGGCATTTACAATGGCTTCATTGCGAATACTTAAGTAGTCTTTGGCATTGAGCAGTTCGGGCAGGCGGTTTTGTTCCTGAAAACCGGTATAGGCGTCGAAGGTGAAATGCGGTTTACCTGATTTTCCTTTTTTTGTGGTAATCAGGATAACACCATTGGCCGCACGTGCGCCGTAAATAGCTGCTGCTGCACCGTCTTTTAATACTTCCACCGATTCAATATCGGCGGTAGAGAACATATTTATATTGCCGGTAGTTGGTACGCCGTCGATTACAAAGAGCGGATTGTTATTGCCCAAAGTGCTTACGCCGCGAATCCTGATGGCGATATCCTCTCCGGGTGCACCCGATACCTGCGTTACCTGCAGGCCCGCCACTTGTCCCTGCAAGGCCTGATCGATGCCCACCACGACTAATTTTTCGATATCTTTTGCTTTCACAGATGCGATCGACGCTGCCACACTGGATTTTATTTCGCGGGTATAACCAGTGATTTGGACATCATTTAACAGGTTGGAGCTGGATTGCAGGACCACATCCACCACATTTCTGCCCGCAACGGCAATTGTCTGCGAGGTGTAACCAGTGTATGAAAAAACCAGTTCGGCAGTACTTGATACATTGATCTTATAGGAGCCATTCACATCAGTATTTACGCCATTCCGGACGCCTTTTTCTACGATAGAAACGCCAATAAGCGCTGCACTATCTTCCATCGAAACGACCGTTCCCGATACCGCAATGGATTGGCCAGCCACCATGATTGGCATGGAAAGTAACCCTACAAAAAAGCATAACAATCCTATGAGGCGTCTGCCACCAAGGCAGTCCCCAATATTGTAACTATTCATACCACAGGAATTTTAAACCGGACATTTCATTTACCGGCATAACAAAGGTATGCAGCACTCGTTGCTGAAAAATAATATTTTTATGCAGAAAGATAGTACTTTTATGCAAATTTATTTTTTGAATTTTCAAAAAGACTTACTTTTTCACGGTTATGCAAATTTACAGGGAGATCACGCCGCTACACGAATCCAATGTTTTTGTGGTACTCGATTCTATGAGCAATGGGTTCAATTATCCCATCCATTCACATCCGGAGTATGAACTGAATCTGGTGGTGGGTATTTCAGGGACACGTATCGTGGGCGATTCCACGGAGTTGTTCCACCATTTTGACCTGGTATTACTCGGTCCGTATTTGTACCATAAATGGGACGGGGATGCCGCCATGCAGGCCAGTGGACAACCATATCGAGTGATTACCATTCAGTTTGCGATGGGGCTTTTTAATTCGGAGTTATTGCAAAAGGAGAGTTTTGCAGGTATCCGGAAACTGCTTTCTGACTCGGGTCAGGGTATTAAATTTCATGGACACACCTTCGAACAGGCGATGCCTTTGATGATGAGCATGACAGAGGACAAAGGATTTGACAACGTGATTACTTTTTTGCAATTGTTGAGTCTGCTGTCCCGATCGGTGGAAAAAGAATCATTGGCCAGTGAAGGGTTCACTTCTCAGGCTTTAAAATCGGACAGCAACCGGATTCAGATTGCCTACAATTATATCATGAAACGGTTCCAGGACCAGGATATCAAAATAGGTGATGTGGCAGCGCAGGTGAACATGAGTCCATCGGCCTTCAGTCATTTTTTCCACAAGTATACCAATAAAAGTTTCACCCAGTTTCTGGTGGATATCCGGATCGGCCATGCCTGCAAAATGCTACTCGACACCGACGAGACCATCCGGGAAATCGGGTTCCAATCGGGGTTTAATAATATTGCCAATTTCAACCGGCTGTTCCGCAAGTACCGGAGCACCACCCCACTGGAATACCGGCGGGGATACCTGAAAAAGAATGATTTTGACTGGCGGTCACAAATTACCCCGAGCCAGTTTTTGCCATCAGGGAAGGATGGCAAAGAATTTAAACCAGTGAAGTATAAGACGAAGATTGTGCATGCATAGGTAGTTATCACTTATCGGATTGTTAGTTATCAGTTTATCCGTTATCAGTAGTGGATTTTACTTTAGGAAATATATTAGTTGTTGTGATGGGAGACCATCCGGCCAGAAATTGATTTTTTTTGTCTGTTCTGTCGGCCGGGAGACGAACAAACCGGCTTGCCAGCTATGCCTGAATGCTTGCCTTTACCTTTGTGGGATCATTCAAGCCTTTCAAGATGAAATATACCTCCATCACTTTGGAATACTGCAGATCTAATATTTCAGGAACAACAATCTTCTCCGGATTCCCGCCCCCATTACCCGATACAAGGTAGTCCCTTCGAATCAAAACCGGAGAAACGGCGTATTGCCAATGATAATCGCAACCTGATCCTATTTTCCCCGAAAGGCTGCTGCATCATTGTTGTTTTTTGGTCTTCAAAAAATATTTTTTTCACAAAATTATATTTTTCGCCAAAAATACCCTTATTTTTGCGGAAGATTAAAAATTTGCTCCTAAAAACAATTTACCCATTTCCATTTTCGCCACTATTTTCGGTTTTTAATTTCTAAAATTGACATTTTTCGCTAAAGTATCATTTTTCGCTTTTATTTGAAAATGAGATTAGACTGAATGCCAATTAATATTCTGTTTTTGAAAAAGGAACTCTATCCATTCCCTGCATTATCACATTATCGCAACATACTAACATGGCAGTGTCACGTTTTAACGCATTACAAACTATCGAGAACCGCCCCGATCCCGTCCATATTGAACAGGATGGCGCGGCGGTTACCATCGCTTCCTATTTTGGAGAAAATGTATTCGGAGAAGAAGCGATGAAAAAGCACCTCAGCGAATCGGCATACCTCAGCGTAAAAGCCGCTATTCAAAGTGGCCAAAAACTTTCTAAGGAGACCGCCGAGGTGATCGCAAATGGTATGAAAGAATGGGCGCAAGCAAGAGGTTGTACGCACTTTGCGCACTGGTTTCAACCACTCACTGGTAAAACTGCAGAAAAACACGACTCGTTTTTCACCATGACTCATGATGGTCGTGTAATTGAAGAATTTGCAGGTAGTGCATTGGTACAGCAGGAGCCCGACGGTTCTTCATTCCCTTCCGGTGGTATGCGCAGTACTTTCGAAGCGCGCG
Source organism: Saprospiraceae bacterium (assembly GCA_044350415.1). Taxonomy (GTDB): domain Bacteria; phylum Bacteroidota; class Bacteroidia; order Chitinophagales; family Saprospiraceae; genus M3007. Next base: position 4,082 of record JBILHQ010000031.1, read on the forward strand.
GCTACACGGTGTGGGACCCCTCGAGCCCTGCATTTATTATGGAATCGGGCGATGGCCAAACACTTTGTATCCCTACTATTTTTGTAACCTATAGTGGAGAAGCACAGGATTATAAACTACCATTGCTCCGCTCGCAGTCACTCCTCGACAAAGCGGCCATTCCGGTATGCCAATTGTTCGATAAAGATGTCAATAAAGTAACGGCTACGCTCGGCTGGGAGCAGGAATATTTCGTTATTGATGAGGCCTTGTTCAATGCCCGGCCCGATCTGGCCATGACCGGCCGTACCCTTCTCGGTCGCCCGGCAGCCAAAAACCAGCAGTTGGAGGACCACTACTTCGGTTCTATCCCAGAGCGCGTATACGCTTTCATGCGCGATCTGGAAACAGAAAGCCACAAACTCGGTATTCCTGTCCGCACGCGTCACAATGAGGTGGCTCCCGCTCAGTATGAAGTGGCACCTATATTTGAAGAAATTAACGTAGCAGTCGACCACAATCAGCTGCTTATGGATGTGATGGAGCGCGTGAGCCGTCGCCACAAACTGAGTGTATTGCTGCACGAGAAACCGTTCGCCGGTATCAATGGCTCAGGCAAACACAATAACTGGAGTATGAGCACCAACACTGGTGTCAATCTCCTTTCTCCTGGAAAAGACCCTGCGAAAAACCTCCGTTTCCTCACGTTTTTCGTGAATACCATCATGGCGGTGTATAAATATGCCGACGTGTTGCGCTCTTCCATCGCACATGCCGGTAACGATCACCGCCTCGGTGCCAACGAAGCACCACCGGCTATCATCTCCGTATTTATCGGCGATGCGATGACCAAACTGTTTAACCAGATTGCTAATGGCAAAAAAACAGATGATGCTGCTGTGAAACGCGCTATCGACCTGATTTCCAAATTGCCTAATCTCGAGTTGGACAATACCGACCGCAACCGAACTTCGCCGTTCGCCTTTACCGGCAACAAATTCGAAATCCGGGCGGTAGGCAGCAGCCAAAACTGCGCCGGTCCGATGACGGTGATGAATACCATGATGGGGCTCCAACTCATTGACTTCAAAAGCGATGTAGACAAGCATATCGCCAAAGGACTCGACCAGGAAGAAGCCATCCTGATGGTGCTCAAAAATTATATCCGCAAATCACGCGCCATCCTGTTCGAAGGCAACAACTACTCCGACGAGTGGAAAGCGGAAGCAAAAGAGCGCGGCCTGAACAATTTCGCTAACACTCCTGAAGCACTCGATGTACTCGACAGCAAACTCGCCCGCGATTTCTTCTCGAAATCGGGAGTGATGAATGAAAAGGAACTCGATGCGTTCTATCATGTTCAACTGCACACTTATGTAACTAAACTGAACATTGAAGCAGCTACATTGCGTGAATTGGTAACATCATTTGTGATCCCTGCGGTACTCCGCCAGCAGACAGAATTAGCGCAGAATATTGCTGCACTCAAATCTATCGGTATGGAAGATTCTGTGGAATTGCAGAAAGATACCCTGAAACAAATCATTAAAAACCTTTCTGTAATCAAGGAAGGATTGGATAAACTGGACAAGGGCTTAGAAAAAACGCACCACGCCGATTCGGTACGCGACGAAGCAGGTATCCTTTGCAATAAAGTGAAACCGCAAATGGAAATTGTTCGCGAAGCAGTAGATGAACTCGAAGGGATTGTTGACGACCAATACTGGCCGTTGGTGAAATACCGCGAGTTGCTGCGGATTTATTAGTCGAAACAGATAATTGCGCAATAAAAAATCGCTGGTGATGGAGGGTCCATTCCCAGCGATTTTTTTATTTCTTGGCGGAGGGCGACCGCGAGGATCGCCCGTACACGGATATTATTCCCATTTACTGGCGCAATTTTGAATATTCGATTGCCCCGGTTCGCGGTCGCCCAGTGTTTTTTCGCGGACTGAAGTCCGCGCACCCAGTCCGCGCACCCCATTACCGCAACAGCGTCACCTCCCGTTGTTCCAAACGCCTGGTTTCTCCGTTACATTCCACATCCAGGATGAAGATATACACATCGACTGGCGCTTGTTTGCCATCGACCGTGCCGTCCCAGGTAGGGTTGGTGGTGCTGTCGTAAATCCGTTGCCCCCAGCGGTTATACACCTGAAGGCGGACTGCTTTTTCAAAGCCGCCTTCACCAATTTTAATCAAACTGAACGAATCATTAGTTTGATCGCCATTCGGGGAGAAAGCATTCGGCACCCGGATATTGACAAAACAAGGTGGGAATACCACTACCCGGTAAACTACTTCCCCTTCACATCCTGCGGCATTTTTTACCTTCAAAATATAATTAGTGGTAGTATCCGGAGTGGCTACCGGGCTTTGACAATCCGTACAGGAAAGGCCTGCTGCTGGCGTCCAGGTATAGGCGGCAAAACCTGCCGGACCATTTAATTGCACGGAGGTTTCTGCTACAATAGTTACTGCATTCACGGGATCGACCGTTACTTTCGGCACAATATTCAGGGTCACACAATGGGAACTATCGCAACCTGCGGAGTTGGTAAAGGTTTTACAATATTGACCACTGACACTTTCCAACTGGTTGGAAAACACCTCTACTGTATCCCCTTCACAAGCATTGATGGTACTCACGCCGGCGACAGGCACTACCTGAAGAGTGATACAAACCGTACTGTCACAGCCGTTGGCTTTAGGGAATGTTTTGCAGTATTGACCGGCATCAACTTTAGGTTCTCCAAAGATGATTTTGGGTATCCCCGGACAGGTTTTCACCACGCCTAAATCAAGACTCGAAGGCTCCAGTACGTTGACCGTGATCATATCTGTACCGGTACATCCGGCAGAAAGGGTTACCGTGACAGCGTAGGTGGAGGTGGAGGTGGGCGACAGGAATTGTGTCTGCGCATTGGCAATTACGCCTGGACCGGCCCATTGATAAGACCCGCCGGGGCTTGCATCAATACGAACCGTATCGCCACGGCAAATCGTTTGGTCGGGTGTCGATATCCCCAATAACTCCCCAAAACGAATCTCAAAACGGTGCTCCAGCGTACAGGTGCCTGCCGTTTCAAACAAGACGAAAGTAAAAATATCGCCGTTCATCACACTTGGTCCAGGGTTGAATACGGTATTCGAGCAGCCTTGGCAGGACAAGAATCCTGCTGGTTGCCAATTGTACAAATGGCCGGCAGTACTATCGATACCAATCGGCACCGCTTCCACAGCACACCTTGCATAAGTGCCCTGATCGATGATGAGCCCGTTGATCGGGAAATATTTCGCTCCGCAAGCGCAGTTTTCTTCGGCGGGCAAAACGGCAATCAATTTGCAGAGATTCGCTAATGGCACATTTAGATTGCCTGATTGTGAAAGATTGGCGCCCGGCGCGATCGTTTGGTTATAGTTGACCGTTTGTACCAATTGATCGGTGCCATCGGGAATACCATTGCCATTTTGATCCACCCAGATCTGGAGGACTGGATTGGTAGCGGGTACATTCCCGCCGTTTTCCAGTACCGCATCGAAGGTAAAGCCACCGCCGCCACCGACACTTCCCGGGGTAAATGACGCCAATTTGAGATCGGGATTGGCAGTTGGAATTTGCAACAGTGCTTCACCTGTAGCAATATAAACAGTGCAGGTTTGATTAATCAATGGACAGAAACCACTGGTTTGTTGCCGGGTTTGTGCAACAATAAATTTATCGACACAACCAGCTGCTGACGTGTATTTTACCTTGAAATTGAATTTTACCACGCTGCCAGATGACAATCCAGCATTAAACGGCAACTGAAGCGTCTGCCCGAATTGTTGCGGATTTCCAGACGGTGCATTTTGAACCGCCAGATAAGAACCGGCTACATAAGTAACACCCACAGGTAATGTCAGGTAAATACTATCGGAAGCGGCAGGTGTTCCCTGTAATAATATTTGCGCAGATATTTCAATATCCTGCCCGCATCCCACTGGATTAGTAGACACTGGCGATAAACTGATATCAACGCCATAAGCAGGGCTAATCCCTTCTAAACCAATAGGTTCTTCAGGTTTTCGCAGTGTATTGGTAAACGTGCCGCAAGGCTGAACGCCGTCCACGCCATATACAGGTTGTGCATTCGCAACAAAGCCGCATTCCGCTATAGTTTTGAAGCGAATCCGGAAAGTATTCTCCGGTGCCATAGCAAATCCGGGAAGGCCCGTGGTCAATGCAGGCAGGAAAGTAGCCATATCCCACCGGTATATATTCCCGGTCAAGATCTGCGGATTGGGAATGTTTACCCAGTTGCCGCCGGGCGACGGGTACAAGACCTGTGCTGAGCCTGGAATAACGGTAAGTCCCTGTGGCAATTTTACAGAAGGTGTCAGCACTGTGGCATTCCCGTCGTTGGCATTAGATACTTCAAACACAAAATAATCAGAAGGCTCACAAAGCGGCACTTCTAAGGGTTGATTGATAATATCCAATTCCAGCACCGCATTTTTAAGGCGCAAATCCAGGATTACCGTATCCTTTCCGCAGGAATTAGAGAACGGACTGGTTACCGGATCGCAATCCCAGCCAAATACCAACCGCACCTTCAGCGCATCGCAATTGCTGTTGGAACCCTTTAACCGCAGTGGGACACTGCCGAGCAGATTGATGGTGCCCAATTGAAAGAGATTGGCCAAACCTGGTACTGTCGTTTGGGAGGGCATATTCAAGAGTTCAACATCGTTGAGTTGGCCATTCAAGGGTTCCACATACATCCACACATTCGATGCTTGTGCTGGACGCAGGTTTTGCAAATTAAAATCAATTTCAAAATTAGATGCGCTCAGGTTGAGAATCGTCTGACCAAAATTGGCATTGAGCAAAGGTAATGCATCCAAAAAACCCGTTACATCCGTTCGGGAAAAAGTCTGTTTCTCACCAGTCGGGAAATTCTCCGGGAAGCAAAAATCAAACATCACCCTCGACGTATCCGGCCCCATAAAAGAACAGCTGGGTTCAAAGAGATAATTGGTATTCATACTGAACCCCTCATCAATTGGATCGGCAAAAATATCCTGCTCATAATCAAATGAATAAATATCGTTCGATACCGTCCAGGGAATCGGCACGTTGAGGGATTTGATGACATTATCCTGCAAATTCAAGTCGCAAACGGCTGATGCCAATTGTAAATCCGCAGGAATCCGGTAATCAAATTTACACAATTCCGTAATTTGCCGCACTTCAAACGGAAACATATTGGGCCGTGCAATACGCAAGCTGTATTGGAACGGAATCTGCTCTAATGATAAGAGGCAGGGGCGAATAGTATGTTTAGGAAAAGAGCGGGTTTGGATGAACCCGGAATACTGGCTCAGGGGGCGTGGGATGCCTACAAGATCCGGGAGTGTCCAGGCGTAATCACCTGTCCACGGCATATTTCTGAAATTTACTAACGCAGGTGGTGCGCCCCCCTGAGCCGCCACTGCGAAATTGTTCCGGAAGGTATATTCATAAATAAATTCTAATGAATCCCCAATACCTAACAACTGTCCGTCGGGTGAGCAGGTTTGAAAATTCAGCCTAAATTCCCGGTACATGGTAACAAACCGATCAATAATTGGCGGCGGCTGTACATTGGGCTGTTGAATATTCACCAAATTCTGGTTTTTGAAGTCAATAATTGGTGCATCACACTCATACGTGACTCCGTCGGCTCTTTTTACCCGGATTAATGCCCGGACGAATTTGAGGGAGTCCATATTGGCAAAGCGGGTTCTTGCCGGAAGCAGATTAAAGGCATCTCCATCAGCCACACCAAAATCAGATTGCAGTGATTCGGTGAGAACCCTGAAAGGAATATCGCCTATATTCCCCAGAACCATATACCCTTTCAAATGATACCGAAGGGTATCATTTGACATATAACGATCAGATCGAATCTGAGAAAAAGTGGCAGGGGTAAGTGCGTCCGCCATCCGGTCGTCATCACTGTCTTTCCAGCCATAATTGGTCCGGAAGGTTTTGTAATCGATCACTGCAGCACCAAATAATGGGCCACCGCCGCCACCACCGCCGCCATCGCCGCCGCAATTCTCAGCGTTGACGAACAATTTAAAATCATGGCAGGAGGACAATCCGCAACCCGCCGCAGCATCAGGCGTGAAGCTTATACTCAATTGACTTTTTACCTGCAAACCACAGGCAAACTCGCATTCCTTTGGGTAAACAGTTGACGTACCGCCACCCTGCGTTACTTCCCCATCCATATTCTGGCAATTCAGCACAGGCGTACAGACATATTTCAGGCAGAACGGCATATTAACACTGTCACTGGAAAATGGCAACTTAAATGCGATGACAATTTCCGTACTGCCATCGGGTTGCGGGGTGGAGGTATTGTACACCGGCGACTGGCCTTCAATGGTCGGCGGCGTACAGGTGTCATCCCAATAAATCCCCTGTGGCAGAACGAGACGGAACTGAAAGAAGGAAGTATCCGTCAGAAAACGCGAACTCCGTGCTGTCAGGTTGAAATTGTACATTTCATTTTCCTCCATACAACCGCCCAGATTGAATTTTACTAAATGCTTTATATCAATATTCGCTGAATCAATCACAAAACCAATGGAGTCGGTAGCGGTTGCACCTTCCGGGCATGGTTTTTCGTAAAAAGTAAAAAGGTAAGGTGGTATTAAGTCTTTCGAACAATCCGGATAACATTCAAAATATTTGTACCGCACCAAAACGGTGTCATTGGCCGGAACTACCGGAATAGTTACCGCTACCCGGGAAGCGTAGGTTACATTGCATGCCTGCAAGGTAATGGGGCTGGACAAACTTGGAGCAAGAGATACCCATCCCTGACCGGCATTATACTCAAAAGAGCTGGGGTCCATACCTGTATAAGTATCCAGAAATCCATTGTAAAAATCGAGGAAAACATTGGAACCATCGACAGTGCCGTCGTTGATGATGGTCACCTGATTAGTCGCAGGCTCGTTGGCGCAGTAGTCAACCGGATAACCATATTGAGGAATATAGCGCAGCGCTGGATTTTGGGTGCTGGGCAAGATGACCAGATTGGCATTGGTACTATCATATTGACAGATCTCGGTATTGCAGCCCCAACCTACGCGAATCACAGATGGATTTTCAAAAGAGGGTGTACCACAATCGGTAATCATCAGTTTTTCAATAATTTTCACTTCTTCATTATATTCAAAAATACCGTCGCCGTCGCCGAAACCACTAAAAAAGGCGGCATCAAATTCAGCCCGGAAAAATACTGGCGAAGTGTTGTTCTCCAGTACCGCACCAGGAGCAATCCCATCAAACCCGGGAAAGTGCTGATCGGTAAATATCAAACGGTGAATCGGCCCAAGGCGCGTATTCCGCACCACAATTTCCCGTTGTGGCATCTGGCCTATTTCTCCCGCCACAGTGAAAGGTGTAGCCGAAACAATAACTGCAAGGCCTGTCTCCACCGGATAACTCAAGGTGGTGATCTGGTCAGAACCACCGGTATAGGTGGCGCTGATTTGATTGTTAAAAAGCTGCCCCATATTGATGGCTGATACCAGATCGCAAGCTGCCAATACCCTGAGTGTCAAGGCCTGGTTGGTGCCCACTCCGAGTGACGCCACACTGAATTGGGGAGCCGCCAAATTGGAGATATTCTGCTCAGTGGCACCGGTTATTGTACCCGGAACATACTGAATCCCCAAAGGAAGGGTAACAGTGGCAATGAGGTTACTGATCGTCGCTGCACCGGTATTGTTGAGGGTAATGCGCACGGTATCTTCTCCGCACACATAAAGCCCATCTGGATTGATGGAAGTTATCAGGACATTTTGAGCGGAAAGACCTGCAAGAAGGAACAAAGAGAAGAGTGCCGTAAAGGCTGCTGAGGCGAGTTGTTTCATAAACGTGTTAAAGTTGTCTTTAAAGAATTAGGGAATGAAGCATTGGATGTTGTGCCAAAAGTAGTATCTTTTAACGAAATACATGTCAGGGCATCAATCTTTTTTCCGGGGATAAAAAACACCCTATTTACGAGAGTTGTTGCGATAGGAAGCACTTATCCGGGAATTCGGTTGACTACCAATCCGTCGAAAAAAGAAAATTGGATTACGCCCGTTGTGGCATTGTAAAATATTTGTGTGATTCTTTGGGGCTCGAGTACTTCCCGATTGAGTTCGACTACCTTCTCGTATTGGAGGCCACCTAAGAGAATTGTCGGGTGAAAAACAGAATTATTTTTGAGCATAGATTGTTTCAAGGTGCCATCGTCCTGAATTTCAATCTGGCCGCCACCGCCGGAAGTGCCATTGGTACTCATCGGGATATCCATTTGAATGATATTTTTAAGATCAGTCACAGAGCCCCGGGTCAGGAAGCTAATATAAGTATAAGGTTTGCCCGGTTCGGTGAGACTGATAGTCAGGACTTCTTCACAGACTTCGGGATAGTCTGGCCGTACAATTTCCAGAATGTGTTTGACAAAAGTTTTGACGGTGTCGCCTGCATTGGTTTTAAACCGAACCACTTGCCCGTCCTGGTAAGGAATATTGTTCACCACATTGGGAAATACAGGGAGGTACTCCCGATTTTTACATTCATCGGGGTTGCAGGCTGTAAAAACAGCAATGGCGAAGAAAAGCGATGTAGCGAGGATTTTATTCATACCCAAAGATCGGACAAAATCACTACTGACAGGTCATGTCTTTTCGTTTTTTCTGTATTTTTGTTACAAATTAATACATTTCATCCCGTCAACATATCTGGAGCGAGCATTTCAAATGGTCGGACGGTTTTCTAATGATACAGGTTTTGGCTCCTACAGGTCGCGCAATTATCAATCGTTTAAAAATCAATCGTTTACCTTTAACTAACCTTAGAAGGGCCCTGATTTTTGCTGGCGATCATCCTCCATGATGAAACGATAAACACCATTAATATCCTAAGTGCTATAGTTGTGCAACATGGAACCAAGGATTCGTTTACTCTTGGCCGACGATCATGCGCTGAATATCGTCGAGCAAAACCGCGACAGTGCCGGTATCGCATTGGTCAATATGGACAAAGGAAAACGCATGAGGTCGCTTTCCCGAATGTCGGATGCACGCCCTGTGTGCCGCAAAAGTGCCGCCATTATTGCCGCCGGCACAGCCGATGACAAAACTTCGAATACCCAAAAAGCACTCCCCGAAGGCTCCCCGGTGCTCCTCGGCATGATGGTCCCTGCAAGTTTTTACAGTCCGGACAATATCTGGCACTCGCCCGATAAGGACGGCGGCCCGAGTGGCAAACATGGATTGCACATGTGTGGAAGAACCCGAGCCTGCACCAACGCCACAACCCACCGCCAAACCCCAGGATGTTTTTGTAATGTATTATGCAGGCCACGGTGTGATATCAGACAATAAAGAGTTTTACCTTGTGCCGCACGATGTCACCCAATTATATGGTAACGACGGCGCTTTGGCCCAAAAAGGATTGTCTGCCGCCGAACTAAAAGCATATTTCACGAAAATAAATGCCCAGAAACAGCTGTTTATTCTCGATGCCTGTCAGTCGTCGGGCGCTTTGGAGGCAGTCTCGATGCGGGGCGATGCGGAGGAAAAAGCGATTGCGCAGTTGGCGCGTTCCACGGGTACACATTGACTCACCGCAGCCAGCAGTGAGCAATTTGCACCTGAATTCACCCAACTCGGTCATGGCGTGTTTACTTACGTCCTGCTGGAAGGATTTAAAGGGGCGGCCGACAGGAATAATGACGGGAAAGTCACGGTAAAAGAATTCGATGCATATTTGCAGGACCAAGTGCCGATGCTGACACAAAAACACAAAGGAACACCGCAATACCCGTCGGGATACGGGTTTGGGCAGGATTTCCCTATTGGACTTAAACATTAAATTCACAATAAAATTGACCTGAATGCGATTCATACACCTAATACTCGCCATTTCCTGCGCCCTTTCTTTTCCTGCGCTGCAAGCCCAAACCTGTGAAGAGTATGCGAAAGAAATGGAAAAAATATTCAACGGCATCAGAATCGGTCTGCCGGTTGATTCCGTAAAATTAGCGTTACCGGGCATTAAAAAAGTCGGTGGTGGAATGGATTTTCGGGATGAATACCTGTATAATGTCAAAAAAAATGGCTTGCAGGAAGTGACCTTTTACTTCGACAAAGACGGCGAAAAACCATTGTATGAGATTATTTTTGAGTTCAAAGATGCAGACTCAACCCACCAGTTGGTCCGAATGATGTTTGGCGAGCCCTCCCACCCCACCTTAGATGATCACTGGGTGCTGGGCTTGGGCGAAAATGGTATATCCTCACTAGTATGGACGTTTGAAAACCGCATGGTATTGGCCGTCAACCTCCCCGATACTGAACTGACAGGGGAGTCTTCGTTTGAGTTGCCCCAGGATTTTATCGATAAAATGAATGGTATAGATAGCGATACGCCTGTGCCCAACGCCAGTAGTGACCCCGAACCAACACCTGATGATGCCATGATAACATTGCAACTCAACAGCTATATTGCCAATGCGCTCACCGATTTTGAGCATTTTAAAGGCGAAGCGATTGCCGGCAAAAAAGATGAATTTGAAGCAGCCATTGCTTTTTCGACCGCTGAAAACACCATTATTCGCAGAAAAACAGGCACCAGCTGGCGGCTGGAATCGCGTATTACCACGCAGTCTTCCGTTGACGAGGCCCGGTCATATTTTGAGAGCCTGAAGAAAACAATCGAGAGCCTCGAGGCACTTGAATACCGCCTCGTAAAAAAGTCTGAATACTCCACAAACACTGGCAATACTTTTATCTGGGATGTGCAAACATTGGATGGCGACCCGCTTGCGGTGATTGTAAAACTGCAATTATATGCCGCAGGTACTGGTCGATATTCTGTGAAAATGGAAATAGGAAAGTAACGGTTTTTGATTTACAATTAATTCGATTTACGATCGTCAACCATGCTTCAACAGGTATTGAGGCCAACGATATGTTCGTAAATATCCGCCAATTAGATGCCATATTAATAGTTGTATACAAAGACAGCATTTATTTGGGAAAGGCTGCATTGCTAAGGTCAGGTTTGCTGTTCAATACAGGATCCGATGCGCATTCAATGAAAATGCGTTTCGTACAGGTTGCGCAAATGCTTTTGTCCATTTTACTATACAAGTAAGCAAACGCTTCTGTTTTGGTATTGAACAGGTTTTCAGTACCGATTTCCTCTAAAAAACCACCGTCCTTCATCACATCCCGGGCAATACTTTTGAGCCTGACGATGATGATACCGCCGCCTTTTTTTTCCCGCCAGTACCGCGCTTCTTCTGACATCCATTCGGCACCGTCGAGGTCTACGTGGTTAATGCCGTTGGCCAGCAGCATGAGCCATTTTTCTGGTCCGCGCCGGATCTCCCGCAGGCGGGCAGCCACGTGCGGAACGGCACCAAAAAACAAATTGCCGTCGATCCGGACAATTTTCGCTTGCGGGCATTCCACCACATCACCCCTTAAAGTATTGACAATCGCGTGTTTCGGGTGGTGAAAATCGGGCGCCATTACCGCAATATTGGGCGTGGAAGTGCGCTTAAGATAAAACCAAAGCGACAGCAATACCCCCAGGTAAATGGCAAACTGTAATTCTGCAAATAAAGTAGCCGCAAAAGTGACCCCCAGAATAATATTATCTTCCCGGCTGGTGAGTTGAATGGCCTCCATTTGCCGAAAGTCAATCAGATTCCAGCCGACCAACAAAATCAGCCCTGCCATTGCCGGCATGGGCAGGTATGCAGCGTAAGGAGCCAGTAAAAGCACAAAAAGTATCAGGAAAATCGAGGAGAAAATGGCAGCAGCCGGTGTCCTGGCACCCGCTTCGTAATTCAATCCGGTGCGCGAAAAAGAGCCGGAGCCTGCGTAACTGGAGAAAAAACTGGCGACCATATTCGAGGCTCCCTGACCGATAAACTCCTGGTTGGCATCGATCACTTGTCCACTTTTTAATGCTACCGCCCTTCCGATGGCAATAGCCTCCACCAATCCCAGAATAGCCACCGCAAATGCACTCGGCAGCAACAGATGGATATTGTCGGGGGTTAGCATCGGCAGCGAAAACGGGGGCAGTTGCGACGGCATTTCCCCGACAAACCGGATACCCGCACCAGTGCCGCCCACGAGCAAAGCCACACCCACACCCACGCCCAGCGCAATCAGCATATAAGGCATTTTTTTTGACAATCTTTTGGCTAATATCGCCGATAAAATGGTGGCTGCCGATACCGCCAGCACAGCTGGATTGGTCTCCCGGATATGCCACAACAGTTCCTTCCAGGTATCCAGAAAAGAAGCGTGTGGCGTAGTTTCAAGTGCCAGCACGTTCTTCATTTGGCTCGTCATAATCAGAACTGCCGCCCCGGTAGTAAAACCCACCACAACAGTGTGCGATACGAAACCCACATATTTGCCTAGCCTGCCAATACCCATACCTAATTTGATCGCGCCTGCCAGAAAGGAAAGCGCAATGGCCATATCAATGTATTGCGGGGTTTCAGCTGCTGCATATTTACCAATCGTAGCGGCAATAATCAACGAAACAGAGGTAGTGGGCCCGGACACTAAATGCCGGGAAGATCCCATCAGTGCAGCGACGATCGGAGTGACCATTGCTGTGTATAAACCATAAATCGGTGGCAATCCGGCAATCATTGCAAATGCCACCCCCTGGGGCAATACCATTACCGCCCCTAAAAAACCAGCCATCAAATCGGCTTTCACCACTTCCGGATTGCGCAATTCATCTTTCCAGGCCAGAAAAGGAAAGATGCGCGGCAGGATATGTTTCCGCCAATCAAATATCTCCTCATCAGGCAAGCTGTCCTTCACCTGCGCTATCGCCGCAACAATCACATTTTTGATTAAACGGTATAATAAATTTTCAGTCATAAATCGACAGTTAGTCGGTAAATCAGTTAATCGGATAAGTCTTAAAAGTAGATTGCTGCAAATATGCGAAAATATGTGGAAAAACACGCCGCAGAAGACATTAACAAGGGGGAATAAGGGGGGATCTGCGGAAAAACACCCAATGGTGCACGTTAAGTAAATATCTCTAAGCGCCCATTAAAGTATTAAAATCTGTTCAAATCGTGCTCATCTGCGAAAAAAACGCTACGTCGGTAAATTCTGTGCGAATCCGAGGGGAAACTCGCTAAAAACGGGAAATTCTATAAAATCCTACATTTTTTATAGAAACCCAATATTCTTTTACGCAACCATGATGCTACGGCAAAAATTATACCTTGTTTTTGGGCTGATTGGTCTGGTATTCCCAGGATTGGCTTGTCAGCAAAATCATACCACTCCTGTATCCGGCGCAACCACTACTCCCAACACCATTCCACGCCAACATCAACTCACCGTCGAACCCTTTACGGAAGATCAGGTAACAGACAGTACTAGTGTGCTCCCGGAAGTAAACATCATTTGGAGGAATAAAAATCGCCAGTGGCACGAGTTGCAATGGAGTACGTTGATGATAAACCAAAGGCAAACCTGGCAAAAACATGATACCGAAGGTTTACTGACGACCAAACTTCAGGTTGGACTAAAATACCTCAGATCTGTTCAAGGCTCAAAAGGGTTGCATCGACTTCCTGTATTCTGGTTCTTCGGCATATCGGCCCAAGAAGGCTGATTTGATTACACCGGGAAAAGAATTTTCTATTTTGAAAAGCAACATTCCCACTACCTTTAGTCCATGAAAATCTTTAGCGTACCATCCCTGTTCCCATGGCTGCTTTGCGCATGTTGGGCCCCTTTCGCCACCTCCGCGCAAACCACTGTTACTTCCTGGGTCGACCCGTTTATCGGCACAGCCGCCCATGGCCATACTCATCCTGCTGCTACCATGCCATTCGGAATGGTCCAACTCGGCCCCGATACCCGCACCTCAATGATGGATTGGGATGCCTGTTCAGGATACCACTATTCCGACACCACGATTTACGGGTTTAGCCATACCCACCTGAGCGGAACAGGCATTCCCGATTATTGCGATATTTTAGTAACGCCTTTTGTGGGAAAAATAGAACTCGAACCGGAGCAATACAAGTCGGCATTTGATAAAAAAACGGAATCAACAGCACCCGGCTATTATGGCGTTACGCTTTCAAAAAACAATATTCATTGTGAAATGACCGCCACAGAGCGGACGGGCGTTCACCGCTATACTTTCCCTCAAAACCGCGAACTGGCCCGGTTGCTAGTCGATCTGCGCCACCGCGATCAGGTGCTCGAATCGGGCATGACAGTGGTCAGTGACCGCGAAATTGAAGGTTACCGTATTTCCAAAAGTTGGGCCGAACGACAGGCCATTTATTTCGTGATGCGGTTTTCGCGCCCCTTCTCCAATTCCAATGTGCTCGATTTATCGCAGTCGCCACAGGTGTCGGCTGCCACTATAGACAGCAAAGCAGTGGCGGGTGTTTTTCATTTTTACCACGATGGCGAACCGCTTATCGTTACAGTGGGTATTTCCGGCACCAGCATCGAAGGTGCGCGCCGCAACCTGATGGCCGAATGCCCCGGATTTGATTTTGACAGCATTCGCCAAAAAGCATCGGAGGCATGGGCCACTACGCTCGGCAAGGTAGCGGTGGAAGGCGGAACAATTGCCCAGCAGCGCACATTTTACACCGCCCTTTATCACGCCATGCTCGCCCCCAACATCTGGTCGGATGTGGACCAGCAATACCGCGGCCGTGATGGGAAAAACCACCAGGCAAATCACAATGTCTATACCGTTTTTTCCCTGTGGGATACTTACCGGGCAGCCAATCCGCTACACGCGCTGCTCGAACCCGGGCGCATGCGTGATTTTATCAAAACGTTTTTATTGCAATTCCACGATGGCGGCATGTTGCCGGTATGGGAATTGTCGGGTAACGAAACGAATTGTATGATCGGCAACCACGCCATTCCGGTCATTCTCGATGCCGTCACCAAAGGATTAGTGGATGAAAAGGATTATCCGGAACTCTTGAAAGCCATGTTGTACAGCGCCGATTTCGATCGGTTGGGCTTACAACAATACCGCGAAAAAGGGTACGTTCCCTCCGACGAAGAACCCGAATCTGTATCCAAAACCCTGGAATATGCTTATGATGACTGGTGTATTTCGCGCATGGCCGATAAAATGGCCCTGCCGGATATTGCCGACCGTTTCCTGCAGCGATCGCAGCATTTTGCGAACCTGTTCGACCCGGCAGCAGGTTTTTTCAGAGGGAAAGCCAATGGCACCTGGCGCAAACCTTTCGACCCTTTAGAAGTGAATTTCAACTATACCGAAGGTAATGCCTGGCATTACCGGTTTTCGGTGCAGCAAAATATCCCGGCACTCATCAGTCTGCTGGGCGGGAAAGAGGCTTTTGCGGCACAATTAGACGCCTTGTTTAGCCAGCCCGCAGCGACCACAGGCCGCAACCAGGCTGATATCACCGGACTGATTGGCCAGTATGCTCAGGGCAACGAACCCTGCCACCATGTGGCATATTTGTACAATGCCGTGCAGCAACCCTGGAAAACCCAGGCCCGCGTGCGGGAAATCATGGGCCAACTCTATTCCGATCGCCCTGATGGCCTCTGTGGCAATGACGATTGTGGACAAATGTCGGCCTGGTACGTATGGTCGGCGCTGGGATTTTACCCGGTAACGCCCGGCAATGCCAATTATGCCATAGGAGCGCCCCTGTTTAATAAGGCTACGATACACTTGTCCGAAGGAAAACAGTTCGTTGTGCATTCCACACCGGCTTTTCCCTATATCATTGATGCTCAATTGAATGGCAAAAAATGGACTTCCACTTCCATCTCTCACGAGCAATTGACGGCAGGTGGCGAAATTGTATTTTCCACAGGCACCCACCCCGGTGAATGGGGCCGCCAGGAAACAACCGGCAAAACACCAGCACTAAAAATTATCCCCGTCCCGTTTGTGGCTTCCGGCGACCGGGTATTCCGCAATAAACAAATGATCATGCTCGGTTGCGCAGAGACAGGCGTAGCTATTTTCTACCGGTTGAACAACGGTAAAGAGCAAAAATATGACGGACCCATAGCGATTGCACAAAGCACGACAATTGATTTTTATGCCCGGCGAAACGGAAAGGAAAGCGCCCGAGAAACAGCGAAGTTTACCAAAAAATCCAATGACCTGCATGTGGTTAGCTACGCCCATCCGTATTCGCCCCAATACACCGGCGGCGGCAATGACGGACTGATCGACCTGCTCGATGGCGGCGCAGATTTCCGTTCAGGCGGCTGGCAGGGTTTCGAAGGAGTGGATGTGGATGTAGTGCTTGATTTAGGTAAAAAACAAACGGTCAAAAAAGTATCGGGTAATTTTGTGCAGGATGAAAATTCCTGGATTTTTCTTCCCGTAAAAATGACCGTAGAAGTATCCGACGATGGCGAACATTTCCGGCCTGCCAATGAAGTGCTCAACGATATTGCGCCTGAGACCAAAGGCGTCGTCCAGAAAAATTTCTCCGTCGCCCTGCGCGACACCCAGGCGCGTTACCTGCGGGTGCGCGGCGTGAACATGGGCAAATGTCCGCCCTCCCACAAAGGGGCAGGATACGCAGCCTGGATATTTGTGGATGAAATCAGGGTAGAGTAAAAGGGTGTTGTTTACAACTGGTTCTTAGTAACCAATACTTCCATGGCATGCCACGCGAGTTCGTCGGCCACCTTAAATTTGCCCTGCAGGTACTGAAAAACCCTGTGTTCCAGCGGTGTCACTACCCCATCAGCTAAAATGACGTCTAAGCAATGGTAATACAAGGGCAGGCGCGTCTGCTCCCGGATAGCGCCTATCGCCATATCAATCAGCACAGCCGGACTGCCCGCCTGCTCAAAATACCTTGCCGCGCTTTCAATCAAAGCCGCCGGCTCGTACCCTTTGAACACATTCCGGCTGCTGATGGTGGTATAAAAAGCCACATTGTCGGAGGCGCTGTCGAGTTCATTGGAACGGAGGCAAGCCATCAGCACCGCTGCACAAGCTTCGGCCTCATCGACGATCGGTGCTGGTGTGGAATTGCGGCTGGTGTGGAAAAAATCCATATTACTTTTAGGTGTTGGTGATGATGGGGTGAAGGTAAGGCTTTAGAACATGTCCGGAAATTTTTCTTCCTTTGAAAAACAGAGAAGTGATAGTGTTTTTGGGGAATAATTATTAGTGGTCGAGGCACTATATTACTTTATATTTTAAAAAATCATTTTTTGTAATTATTTACCATTTTTTTTAAAAAAAACAACAAAAATTTCTTTAAAAACACTTTTTGTTGTACCTTTACGGCATAATAATAAGACTACAAATCTGCCTTTTTCTAATGACGATACCATGCTTTTTTCCTCCGATATGTTCTTTAGCAACATGTCATAAATAATCCCCACAATACGAGGTTCTTTTGCCTGGCAGCTACATTATCTTAATGCTTATATAGCAATACTACACTCCCATTGAGATGCCATACCGTCAGTTAAAAAAACAGATATACTTTTAACCCACTTTTTAACTGTAACCAATTCTCATTTTCTATATGATTTTTTTTAAAACTATCATTTTCGTGCTGGCGTTGCCATGCATTGCATTTACTCAAAAGTTAGATATTGATGGTAAAAAGGTGAAAGCAAATTTTTTGCGACTGCCTGAAAAAACACTACCAGCAACAGTCAAAACCTACACAGCCAAAATTGACGGTATTGCGTATGTGTCCCCGTGGGGGCTCGATCCGGATGCGGTAAAAGAAGAATTCCTCCAATTAGACGGATTTCAGAAGGTAGAGGCTGATGGCGACCTTGCGATGGAGATCAAAATGACGCCAATTCGTTTTTTGGATTTTCGTATCAACAATAGTAAAACGGATACGAAAGACAGCAAAACCGGGAAAGTGACCACTACTTACAAGTACTGGTATGAAATTACTTATGAAAAAGGATTTTCCGGTAAACTGCTCGACAAAACAAACAAAGTTTTGTGGGATTACAGCAGAGGATTAGGTGGTTTGATGCGCAGCACCACAGACACCTATAAAAGCACTGAATACAGCAATTACAAAGATGCCAGCGACGCTTATTCTAATAACCGCGTTAATCTGAACCGCGATATTGCAGGGCGTGAAATTCGCTCCAATTTCGGAGCCATCAGAAGTGCCGTCAACAAAGAGTATGGTTATTCGCCAATTGTCGAAACATTTACTGTTTATGTGACGGATACTGAAAAGCATGCTGAGAATGCCAACTTTATTAAAACGTATGAAGACTGTAAATATGCTGTCGAAGGAATTGAAGCAACTGAATTAACGGAAGCAACTACCACCAGTCTCGCCCCAGTAATCGACTATTACAAAAGTGTCGCGGAAAAATATAAGGCCGATGAAAAAGCCGACAGCAAACTCCGCTATGCCTGCTATTATAACCTGGCGAATATTGCCCTGATTCTTGACCGCCCTGATGAAGCCATTCTTTGGGCTAACAAGCTTATTGAAAATGATTACGACAAAAAAGACGGAAAAGGCATCATTAAAGACGCTGAAGCACTGAAAGAACTGTTCAAAAAATACAGCATTACCAGTCGCCGCTTCAAACACGGTTCATAGTCTTTTCTATAATAGTTGTTGTGGCGGGAGGCATCCGGCCGGTCCCGCCGCAACAACTCTCCCTCATTTCTTTAGCACATATCCCGGGATTCTCAGAAAGAAGAACCCAGGGCATGCCCATAACTCAATCAAAAATTATATTCAAAATGATCAAACATTTTTTCTTAGCGCTATTGGGAATTACGTTCGTATTATCTTCTTTTTCCTGCAAACCTTACGATGATACCGATGATCCAAATGTTATTATTGATGATCAGGGAGTTAAACTGGATCTTACGTGGTCTAACTCTGCCACTGACCCCACAAATAACACGACTTTTTCGCTTCAAATTGCTGAAGGAACCAACACCTTATTGACCAGTGGCAACTTTGGTAGTTTCGGTAACATCGAACTGGAAAAAGGCAGCCTGAATGATGGAACATACAAAGTCAATGTAGTTATTTACGAAATCGACCGGTCGACCAACTATAAGATCACTGCGACGGGAATGTCTACAGGCAAATCATACAGTGCTGATTTTGGGCCGCTTAATGTAAATGACATTTACGTCACTTTATATCCGTTAACACTGACCGTCACAGGTTCGAAATTTAAATTAAATTTGTAAATTTACCTGCGGTTAACATATTTTGGGCCATATCAGGAAATCTGAATGGCCCTTTTTTTTCTATATAAGATATAAAATGGTAACGCCACCATGGAAAGAATAGCTCCTGGTTTTTTTTCGTCGATTACTAAGCAACGTGTCACCCTGCATCCCGCTCCCAATCGCCGCCACTTCCGCAAATATCCCCGCAGCGCTAGCGCCCGGTCTTTCCGGTCAGTCGGAAACACCTCCCTGTTGTTGCTGCCCTAAAGGTGTCGGCACCACTGAGATCGCCCTTAGATCGGATTCCGTGAAGCCCAGTGCTTGTGCATTCTTAACGACTTGGAAAAAAGCCACCGGATCGCAGGAGCAAAACCGGTTAAAAACATCTACCGTGAGATCAGAGATATCTACTTTGATAGTCAGCATGTTGTGTCCATCGGGATGACGTATTTGCACAGAGAGACACGGAGACGTAGAGGGAGACCCGGGAGGGTGACTGTTCAGTAACTGTTGAGATCGGAAAAATCTACACTACTTCTCCATGTTTCTCCGTGTAAAAAAACGCTCGAAGGGACACCACTACACCCTAAACACTCACCACAAACTCCACCACCTTTGCCACTGACACTTCCACAGGTTCAAGGTCTGTCCGGATTAACAGATCAGGGTTGGCTGGCGGCTCGTACGGGTCACTAATCCCCGTGAAATGGGCCACATGATCGGGATTATGCGCTGGCAGTAAGGCCCGGCGGTACAATCCTTTGACATCTCTCTCCCGGAGTACTTCCAAAGAACAGTCAATATGAATAGTTTTAACAGCCGTACTTTGGGCAGAAAGTGCTTGCCTGGCGGACTCGTAGGGGTTGATGGCGGCGAGGATAACGATAATTTTGTGCCGGACCAGCACCATTCCCACAAACCCCAGCCGCCGGATATTTTCGATCCGGTCGGCTTTCGAAAAACCCAGATCGTGGGAAAGGTGCCGCCGGTATTCGTCGCCATCAATAATCTCTACGGAATATCCCATTTCGGTCAGCCGTTGCTCAACGCCCAAAGAAATAGTGGTTTTCCCTGCGCCGGAAAGTCCGGTAAATTGTAGTAACAACATAAGGTAAAGCGTTCGGGGGGGGTTATTTCCCCCAGCGAAGGTAACTCTCCCACACGTATTCAATATACCAGCGCGGCTCCCTGCCCCACCGGGTTTCTTTCGCCCGCCGTTCCAGAAAAGTGTTGCGGTCTATTTCCATCGAAATACGTTCATCAAAAAGGGCATTCACCGCCGGGTCGTAAAAGACCAAAATCCCTTCTGCGATGACAATGTCGTACTGCTCCCGCGCCTCCAGGATAGCTTTTTCGAAACGCCGAAAATCCATCGAGCCGGGATGTTCCCAGTCAATTTTATACCTGATGCGGGGAATGCGCCGCTTGGGCTGGGTAAAATCGTCCTGGTGCAACACCGCTACGGTTTTTCCTTGTTGCTCGTAGGTTGCCTTTAGTGCCAGTGCCCGGGTGGTTTTCCCACCTCTGCTGACGCCACCGATGCCTATGATCATACTTTATTCCACTTTTAGAAATCAGGATGTACGGGTTTATTGCGCAAAATTCGTTCGATTTGCTCGTTTATTTTGGGAGTCAGCAGTTTTACAGCCTCCACACTTTTAAGGGTTTCCGCCAATTGAGCGGGTTGTGAGGCCCCCAAAATAGCGGTACTCACATTGGGATTCTGTATACACCAGGCGATGGACAATTGCGGCAGAGAAAGCTCGAGTTTTCTGGCTAAATCATTGAGGCGGCGTGCTTTGTCGAGGTGTTCGGGTTTGAGGGCGCGGTCTTTGAGCCATTCAAAACCTTCCAATCCGAGACGCGTACCTTCCGGAAATTTGTTCAGGTACTTCTCCGTTAATGCACCGGAGGCCAGCGGCGACCAGATCGTCGTACCCAATCCAACCGTTTTATAAATCTGGCTGAATTCGGCTTCCACTTTTTCGCGGTGGAACATATTGTATTGCGGTTGTTCCATCGCAGGACCGATAAGCCGGTTTTCGCGGGCCACCATGTGTGCTTCCATGATCTCTTGAGCACTCCATTCAGAAGTTCCCCAATACAGTATTTTCCCCTGTGCGATGAGGTGATTCATCGCCCAAACAGTTTCTTCGATGGGCGTGTTTTTGTCCGGGCGGTGACAAAAATACAAGTCGATATAATCCACCTGCAAGCGACGAAGACTGGCTTCACACCCTTCAAAAATATGTTTCCTGCTCAATCCGGTTTGATTCGGCTTTTTACCGCCATCGCCAAAGAACACTTTAGAAGATACGATCCAGGAACTGCGTTCCCAGTTCATTTTTTTCAAAATGCGGCCCATTACCGATTCACTTTCCCCCTTGGAATAAATTTCTGCGTTGTCGAAAAAATTGACGCCCTGATCGTACGCCAGTTTCATGAGGTCTTCGGCAGTATTATCACCGATCTGTTTGCCAAAAGTGATCCATGATCCGAGTGATAAAACGCTTACCTGCAGGCCTGATTTCCCTAGTCTTCTGTATTCCATATGTGGTGTGCTGTTTGAACAAATGATGTGGTTAATGATTATACTAAGTACTGCATTGATATAAGTTAAATGGCCGTTTGAAAAAAAAGTTTAACATTTGCCAATGAAGCAGCCAAAAATCCGTTTTTAGCGTATGAAATTATTTCGACTGTTCATTAAAGGTGCTATATTGTTCTTTTTGATGGCGATCCGATTAGGAGAATTAGACCTTACCCCGGCTTTGTCGGTACTGAAATTCAAATACCGCAGTATGGTGGAATTTTATATCGACCGGCTGGCAGATATTATTATTTTCCTGGTTGTACTCGATTTTCTCCAGTGGTTTGTAGTAATCATGTATCGCCGCCGCAAAAAAATACGCGGCGACGATAATTTCATTATTGGGGTGGGACATATTTATTCCATTGTATTAGTGACCGGTATTCTTTTTGGCATTTTGTCGCTGTTCCAGATTGACTTCAAATCGCTGTTTACCTCCATGTCGATCATTTTTGCGGGTTTGGCCATCCTCACAAAAGATTATATTTCTAATATGATCAACGGAATGATCCTGACTTTTTCCGGGGAGATGACCATCGGCGACAATATCCAAATCGGTATTCACAAAGGCAAAATCATCGACATTACCCTGCAAAAAATTCACCTCCTCAACGATGATGATGACGTGATTTTTATTCCGAACAATCTTTTTCATACCATGGAAGTGGTGAACTATACCAAACGGGAAATCAAACGCACCAGCATAGAATTTGAAATTGAAATAAGTCACCTCAACAGCGTGGAGGAAGTGGAACGCATGCTCGTGGATACCCTCAAGCCTTTTGCCGAACTGATCCAGGAGGAAAGTTATTACCTGCGGGTAGCCGAAGTGCGTAAAGCGTCCGTTTTAATGAAATTTCAATACATCCTGAAAGAACCCAATAAAGAAATGGAGAGGGTAATCCGCCGCAAAACGGTACGGCGCATTGTGGAGTTTATCAGTGGGCGGGAAAAGATTATTGCGCAATTGCCGGAGTTGCCAGAGTAGCACAATTGTCCGGTGGAGTTGAACAAGGCGACCATTTTTCCTGCCAGAGTAATCCACTGACATGACTTGAAAAATTGCCGCCATAACCGTGGTTGTAAAAAATGGTGGGAACCGGGCTGGCAATGTGTCTCCCGGATAATACATTTCAATGTTCTTTCCAGGAAAATAAGGATTATCAAAAGAGATCGACGCCACCTGATGCGGTCCGTCCGCACCATATCCGCAAGCTGGTTTAGGAATATTGGGATAGGTGTATTGGACAAGAGCAGCAAAATGAGTCGCTAAAAAAGATAAAATAAGTAATACAGACTTCATACGCATTGTTTTTACTTAGACCTCCTTATTAAGAAAAGTTTAATCAACAACGTACGATTCCGAACACTTCCCGTCCGCAAATGAACTTTAAAATAAGCGCCTAATTAACATAAAACACTAGTAATCAATGTCATAAAAAAATGGTCGCTAAATTGCTGCAAAGTAGTAAATTGGGTCCCATGTTGATCAGTCCCAAGTCCCAGGTTTGTAGCGTGTACTGCAAGTATGCCGGTTATCACGCCAGGGCGGGCAGCTTGCGGCATACGCTAGAGACCTGGGACTAACAGACTAAAATTATGCTATTAAATTACCTGAAAATTGCCGTCCGAAACCTGCGCAACAACCGCGCTTATGCATTGCTCAATATTTTCGGTCTCGGGCTGAGTATTGCCTGTAGTATTTTGATCTTTATCCTGGTGTGGCACCACCGCAGTTTCGATACTTATCATTCGAAGGCCGACCGGATAGTGCGGATGATGACGGAGGTGCATCTCGAACCACTGATGCAGATAGCGGGCGTTCCCAATCCTTTTGCAACTGCCCTGCGCACGGAGTTTGCCGGTCTGGAAAAAGCGGCGATGCGCTCCGGAAATGATAACACATTGATCAGTGTACCCGACTCGCATGGAGGTACCGTCAAGTTCATGCAGGAAAAAGGCTTCGCATTTGCCGAACCGGAATTATTCCAAATCCTCGACCTGCCGCTCCTGAGCGGTTCTTCCGAAGCACTCCGCGATCCGAATACGGCAGTGTTGACAACAGAAATGGCGCTGAAGTATTTCGGAACAACCGATGCCATTGGAAGAGTCTTCCGCTTCGATAATAAAGTGGATATCAGCATAGTCGGTGTGATGCAGCCTTTACCGGCCAATACCGATTATCGGGACGAAATACTGGTGTCGTGGGCAACGCTGAAGGGTATGCCGGACCAGGCCAAAGGACTCGATTCCTGGGATGGAATTCGCGGCGGCACTTATTGTTTTGCGCTGGTAAGGGAGGGCCACAGCATCCGTGAATTAGCCGTCGAAAACCCTGTTTTTTATAAAAAATACCGGCATTCCGACCGGGATGATTTGTTTCAATACCAAGCCAAACCCATCACTTCACTGCATTTAGACCCTGTTTACGGTTCGGGTACCAGCGAAAAATACCTCTGGGCACTTACCTGCATCGGCATTTTTTTATTGCTCACTGCTTGTGTGAATTTTATTAATATGGCCACGGCACAGGTGCTCAATCGCGCCCGGGAAGTGGGTGTGCGCAAAGCATTAGGCAGCACACGGGGGCAATTGTTCCGGCAGTTTATGTTCGAAACCGGTGTGATTGTTATTGCAGCTGTTGCATTGGGTACATTAGGCGCCCAACTGGCACTACCCTACCTCAGCAACCTGACCGAACAAACCTTATCCTTTTCCGGTCCTGGTTTTTGGAAGACCGGCATTTTTTTAACACTGCTGACACTCCTGCTGACCTTTGCTGCGGGTGCTTATCCCGGCATATTGCAGGCCCGTTTCCAACCGGTACTTTCCCTTCGCGGGCAGTCGGATGGCGGCAAAATCGGTGGATTTTCCTTGCGCCGCCTGTTGGTTACTTCACAGTTTGCTATTTCACAAATACTGATTATTGGAGCGGCGGTGATTACTGCCCAGATGCAATTTGCCCGGGATGCCGATTGGGGTTTCCGGCCCGGTTCTATCGTGGCATTGCCCATCCCAGTGACGGATACCGCCAAAATGTCGGCACTGAAACAACAATTAGAAGGGGTATCCGGCGTAAAAAGTGTATCGCTATGTTACCAGCCACCCGCAGCATCGCACAATAACCAAACGGGTTTACGGTACGATAACCGGCCGGAAGGAGAAAACTGGTTGCTGAATACCAAGACCGCGGATGCGGATTATATTCCCACTTTTGGCTTGAAATTGGTGGCTGGCCGAAATATCCAACCCAGTGATACCGCCCGGGAATTTGTGGTGAATGAAACCTTCGTGAAAAAACTCAACCTCTCTTCTCCAGAGGATGTTTTGATGAAAAATATTACGATCAATGGGCATTCCGCGCCAATTGTGGGGGTGGTGCACGATTTCTTCCATGCGCAATTATCAGAACCGGTTACGGCCATTGCGATCAATTCGGATGTGCGGGGTTATGCCACTTGTGCCGTGGCTTTGCAGCCAGGAAATCCGGCACCGGTACTGGCGCAAGTGCAACATACCTGGGAAAGTATTTATCCTGATCATTTTTATGAACAGCATTTTGCAGATGAGCAGATTGCCACATTTTTGCAAACAGAAACGACACTATTTCAATTGATTGCTGCTTTTGCAGGTATTGCTATTTTCATTGGTTGTCTGGGACTATATGGATTGGCGGCCTTTATGGTGACGCGAAAAAGGAAAGAAGTGGGTATCCGTAAAACATTGGGGGCGTCGGTTTCGGGTATTCTTTGGATATTCAGTAAAGAATATATTCGATTGATTATCATTGCTTTTGCGGTGGCTGCTCCGCTGGGATGGTGGCTGATGAATACCTGGCTCCAAGACTATGCTTACCATATTACACCCGGTATAGGATTGTTTGGCATGTCATTAATTGTTACGTTTTTGGTGGCAGCCATTACGGTGGGTATACAAAGTATACGGGCGGCATTGGCAAATCCCGTGAAATCGCTGCGCAGCGAATAAGGAGCGTATGCGTTATTCCACGTTAATAATGGTTAACAAATGGCTTCTCCGGTGCAATTCTCCGTCAAAGTAATACACTTTTGCACCGGACTTGTTGTGGCCAGGGTCAACTTTGACATGGAGATGAACCACAGCAAGTCTGGCAATTACAAAACCACTTCGCGGTGACTATAAAAACAAAAGTTATGACATCAAAAATAGTTACGGTACTGTTGGCAATCACCTTTCAGATCAGCCTTTTCGCCCAGGAAAACCGCTCGACGCAATTAGATGCTTTTTTTAAAAAAGCCGAGAAAAACGGCTATTCCGGGTCGGTATTGGTATCCAAAGGAGATCAGATTTTATTATCGAAAGGATATGGGATGCAGGACCGGGAAGCCGGGAAAAAGCAAACCGACCAAACTGTCTTTTCAGTGGGCAGCATCACCAAACAATTTACCGGGGCGGCGATTTTGAAATTGCAGGACATGGGAAAACTATCTGTTACCGATCCGCTGTCCAAATTTTTCCCAACGGCACCCGCCGACAAAAAAGATATTACCATCCACCAATGTTTGACCCACAGCGCAGGTTTCCCCGATGCCTTAGGTGAGGATTATGAGCAGGTGAATGCTACCAGCTTTATGCAAATGGCATTTGACAGCAAATTGCTGTCGCCGCCGGGTGAACAATATGCCTACTCCAATGTCGGCTACAGTATTCTCGGTATCATTATTGAAAAGGTATCGGGAAAAGGGTACGAACAGTTCCTTCGCGAGCAACTCTGGTTGCCTGTCGGGATGGAGCACACGGGGTACCTCGCGCCGGGGTTTCAGTCTGCCGACCTTGCCGTTGGCTACCGCAACGGACAGCGTTGGGGGACCGCTATCGATCACCCGTGGATGGCCGATGGGCCCGGCTGGCACCTGCGCGCCAACGGCGGCGTGCTTTCTACCATAGGTGATATGCACCGGTGGTACCAGGCATTGCAAAGCAATGTTATTTTATCAGAAAAAGCGCGTAATCAATACTTTACGCCGCATGTCAGTGAAACACCCGATGAAGATGGTACCCATTACGGCTATGGTTGGGTGATTGATAACGACCCCGGTCTGGGTCGATTTATTTGGCACAACGGCGGCAATGGCGTTTACAATGCATACATGGGTTTTGCGCCGGAAGCCAAAATTTGTATCGTGCTCACCAGCAATTCGAATGATAAAATCACCGATGATTATGCCCAAACCGCTTTAAGAATATTGAACGGCGTATACAAACCATTAAAAGACGAGCAGGTTCAGGCTTGGTCGGGAAAATATAAACTCCTCGATGGTTCCGTTTTTACCGCCCGCTTCAACGAATTGGATAATCTTATCGTGAATGCCGACACCCCAGGGTTATTCAAAGTTTTTATCACCAACGGCGATGAAAACCAGGCCGCTATGGACGCTCAGACCCAAAAAGTGCAAACCATGATGGAGCAATTGCTGGCCGGGAATTACCAGCCCTTCGCCGATGCGCGTAAAGTACCGGAGCCCGTGGTGCGCAGGAACCAATCAGAAATATGGGCTGACAATCAAAAACAGCGGGGAAAGGTGCTGCAAATAGAGGCATTAGGAACGGCCGAGCGGCCGAGGTTTGAGGCTTCACTCACCATATTAAAATTTCATTTTGAAAAGGAGACCCGATGCCTGACGTTTATCTGGCGCGATGGTATACTCGATGATATCCGCGATGAGGCTGTTTTGGAAAAAGATTATGAACTGAAGGGCAATGCTCAGTTTTTTGCACCCAATAACCGCCAAACGGTCATTTTTAATGCCGATAAGACATTGACCATCGTACATGGCAATCAAGAAACAAAAGCGATAAAAATGTAGGCAGTTCACATTTATGGAGCATTTGACATTCAAGGAAGTTCGGACGATTTAAACCGAATAATTATTTCACCCTTAAATTTCACTACTCCAATGGCAAACACCTTAGAAATACTGGCCAAATCCGGTATCATCCGCATTTCTCCCCAATTGTGGGAAAAAATTCACCCACACGTCCCGAAAGTATCCCAGGAATTTGTTGAATTTATGGCTGCAGGCGCAGTGCGTGACGTTGCCCGAAAAGTATCAGACCGCAAATTGAGCGCTTCTTTACTTGAACTCAGCAAAGAAATGGCAGGCGCTGCAACTGGTAGTTTAGTAGCGAGCTGGGAAGATGGCGACATTTGCCCACCCTGGCCATTTCCATGGCCGTGGCCTGGTCCCTGGCCGTGGGAACTGGAGAACCCTGACCCGATTCCGTGGCGTGTTGCAGGAATTGAACAATTAGTACTCGCTAATGTACTCGTCAGTCTGTCGGAAGTGACCACCAATGTTCAATTCCACAACGCGTTGATGTCATCGGCAGTGGGTATCGCCAAATCGATAGGCAGTTTAGTAGATGACATTGAAAAGTGTGGCACCAAACCGCGTCCGAAAGGCCCAGGTCCGAAAAAATCGTAGTAGCCATTTCCTCCATTATCCAAAAAGTGAGCCATCCCCGACAGTGTGTTGTGGGATGGCTCCCTTTTTGGCAACTATACAGTTGCTTTCAGCGGGAAAAACTATATTGACTTTTCCTGCTTGATAGTAATCCGCTAGTGCCGGGGCACTAAATTATTCGCATTATTGGATGATAAGTAGTCATTACGAACAACAACAGCGCTTTCAGTGTTATCCCTCCAAAGCAAAATCAACAATATGGCCACCATCGCAGACCTGATCGGCAATACCCCATTAGTAGAAATTCAGCATGTTATCCAGCGACCCGGCGTGCGCATATTGGCCAAATTAGAAGGTCAAAATCCGGGTGGCAGTGTCAAAGACAGGGCTGCTTATGGTATGATCAAAGGTGCTGTTGAGCGTGGGGAAATCCAGCCTGGCATGCAATTAGTGGAAGCAACCAGCGGCAATACAGGTATCGCGCTGGCGATGATCGCCCGGCTTTTCCAAATTGATATTACCCTGATCATGCCTGATAATTCCACGATCGAGCGGGTACAAACCATGGAAGCGTATGGTGCAAAAGTGATCCTGACACCGGCCGTCAAAACTATCGAATACGCCCGGGAACTGGCCGAACAAATGGTCGCCCAGGGCGGATTTGTGATGCTCGACCAATTTGCTAATCCCGACAATTGGGGAGCACACTACCGCACCACCGGCCCGGAGATATGGCGGGACACTGCCGGAGCAGTCACTCATTTTGTATCTTCAATGGGCACTACCGGGACGATTATGGGTACTTCCCGCTATTTAAAAGAACAAAATCCAGCCATACAGATCGTCGGCGTTCAACCTGCCAACGGGTCAAATATTCCCGGTATCCGGCGCTGGTCGCCCGAGTTTCTGCCCAAAATATATGAACCGCACCGCGTCGACCAGATTATTGATGTTTCCGCAACAGAGGCTATCGCTATGATGCGTCGAATGGCCAAAGAAGACGCTATTTTGGGTGGCGTAAGCAGTGGCGGCGCGATGGCTGCTGCTGCCCGCCTGGCAGAAACGCTGGAAGAAGGCGTAATTGTAACTATTGTTTGTGATCGCGGAGACCGATATCTCTCTTCAGGAGTGTTTAGTGGTGAGTGGTGAGTATGCGCTCACCACTAAACACTCACCACTAACAACATCCACTGCCTGGTGCGCAACAAGCGTCTTTAGCCAATGGGAGTTCGGCGAGTTTGATTTTGGGTTTTCCTGCATGTTCACCCGGTTTTTTCGCAAAAAGAGTGATGCTCAGTATGCCGGTCCCTGATGCGGCGAAGGTTTTTAACGCTTCATCGGAAAGGTACTCCAACAGGATATTGTCGGGGATAAGGATTGGCTTTTGCTTCTGGACGGTGATATCGGTAAAACCAGCTTCATGGGCAAGTGCCAGATAATCATTCATTTGAATAGCACCACTGACACAACCGGCATACATTTCTGCCGCATTGCGGAGTTGGTGGGGCAATTCACCGAGCAACACCACATCAGAAATGCTGAAATGACCGCCCGGGCGCATCACCCGCATAATTTCACTAAAAACTTTGGCTTTATCGGGCACCAGATTGAGCACGCAATTGCTCACGACCACATCTACAGAGGCACCAGAAACGGGAAGGTCGTCGATATCACCTTGCCGGAATTCTACATTATTGAAGCCGCGGTTTTCGGCATTGATCCGGGCGCGGTGGAGCATGGCAGGCGTAAAATCGACGCCAATCACTTTGCCTTCCGGGCCAGTCTCCGCGCGTGCCACAAAGCAATCATTACCTGCCCCGGAACCGAGATCAAGAACGGTGTCGCCCGGATGAATTTGGGCAAATTGCGTCGGCAATCCACAGCCCAGCCCTAAATCTGCGTCGGGATTGTAACCCGGAAGATGTGCATAAGAATCCGCCATAATGGTATAGGTCCCTCCCGTATTGCCCACTCCACAACAGGTCGTTTCATTGGTATTTTTGTCCTGAAATGCGATTTCAGAATACTTTTCCCTAACCAGGGTTTTCATATTTTCTGCGTTATTCATATACTTAAAATTTATTGATTAACAACAAGGCTTTATTTATTCATCGCAAAGATACGATAAATAAATTAAATCATCGTATTTTTGCGATTGAATTTATGAAAATATTTTCCGCCGCCTCAAAATCGCCGAAAAAGCCCTGTAAACGCTTCTTTTTTACCCTTGATACGGAAATATTGACGCCATCAGGCATTACCACATAACCGCCATCTCCACGGATATACTTGCTGATCAGCCGCATGTTGATCAAAAACTGTTTGTGAATCCTGAAAAAATCACCATCCGACAGCATCTCCTCCACTTCACCGAGGTTTTTCGTAATTCTGATGTTTGGCACCTTCTCAACCGGCGACAAGGTCTCCGTTGTGTTTGCCAAAGACCAACCTGCTGATGCCCGAATATTTAATTTTCAAATGATGGCCATTTCCCTCCTGCTTACCTTGTTGGGCCTGTATATGCTGCGGATAGCGCTTTTAGGAAAGCTGGATTGAATAATAATTCAGTAATGCAAGATAAATGCTATGTTTTGCAAGATTAGTGCTAGTGCCGCATCCACCTGAAGCATTTACTCTCCGTCCTTTTGGGTCTTTTTTTCTTATTGGCTCTTTGTACCCTTTACATTCTTATTCAATATTATCAGGCTGCCCACCTCGCCACATCGCCTGCTATTTCAAATTCACCTGCCCATAGTTCCCCAGCGGTAGCACCTTCCTACTCAGTCGTCGAGCGATAATGAATGGTATTGGGGGGCATTTATCTTTTCACCAGCCCATTTTGCATCGCATAAATGACCAACCCTGCGGTGTTTTTACAACTCCGTTTGCTTAGCAGGTTATTGCGGTGATCTTCTAGGGTTCGGCTGCTGATATAGCGTTTGGGGGCGATTTCCTGGTTGGTGTATTCCAGGCAAATCAGCTCCAGCATCTCTTTTTCGCGGTTAGTGAGTTCTATTGGAAAACCGCACTGGGGTTTTCCGGGCGTTTTTGCCGGAATAAGCGGCTGCGCCCGTTTCGATTATATTGAGTATACACAACAATGAAAAACACGTATAACTACGGGGGAAGGGGGGACAAGTGGAATGTCGAAGTATCGATATTCCACTAAGCAACGTACCACAAATAACTTTCCATAGGATGGGGGTTATTGGTGACACGTTGCTTAGGAGATGCAGGAAAAAGAAAACAGGGTAATTGCAGTATAAAAAATTCAAGTACCTTTGTCCCAGTCAGGCTTGTTGCTGCGGTCTCCCTTCGCGACAAGTCTCGTTAACCTTGCCCCACTACTTCGTCGGGGCGCAAAGCATACCACCATGTCGGAAGAAACAGAAAATACCTCACCGGAGGAACAACCAATTACCCCCAACGAAAGCGCGGAAACGCCCAAGGAGCAACCCGTTGCCCCGAAAGTATTCAAAAAACCAGCGCCGAAGAAATCCCCATTCGCTGCGTTTATTAACAAAAATAACAAGTTCAACTCGCCCAAAGGAAGTTCCAGTAGAAAAGGCAATGCTTTTAAAGGTGGCGGCGTGAAGAAGGGAAAATAGGCCCTGCTGATTCAACCAATAAGTCAGGTTCTACATATAACCATTTCACCGCAGGGCATTCTGCCCTCAGTTGCTTTTCAAAGTCATTGATCAGGTTGCTTACCTCAGGGGCGGTAAGGTGTTGCGAGCATTGTATTTTAATACAAGCCAATACCTCCCCTGGCCCTTGTTGTACTGTAATACAGTTGATCAGGTGGTCAATATGCGGATGATCGAATGCTATTCGGGCGGCCGACTCAGCGATACGCGGGTCGGCACTTTCCCCGATCAACAGTGATTTTACTTCAACGGACAGAAAAATAGCTACCGCGATCAACACCACCCCGATGGCAAAAGACCCAATGCCATCCCAGCGGCCATCACCGGTATAATAAGCCGTCAAAAGCGCAAGCAGCGCAAGTACCAGCCCGAATACCGCCGCGGCATTTTCGCCAAAAATAACCACCAGATCACTGTCTTTCGTTTCGCGCAGGAACCTGAAAAATACCGTATTACCGCGCCGCTTATTCAATTCTTTGACATTGGAGAGTGCAGCGTACCCTTCCAGCAAAATAGAAAAAATTAAAACCCCTACGCCCCACAACACGTGATTCACGGGTTCGGGATGCGCTATTTTGTGGATGCCTTCATAGATGGAGAACATACCTCCGATAGAAAACAATAACATGGCCACCAGAAAGGACCAGAAATAGACAGAGCGGCCATACCCCAGCGGATGTTGGGTATCGGCCGGGCGACGGGCTTGCCGTACGCCCACTATAGTCACCGCGAAGTGGTTTTGTAATTGCTCGGTTTTCATCAGTTCCGTTGACAAGGCGTAAAACGCAGGCGATGCAGCGCATCGGCGAGGCTTTACAACGCAGTCAGCGGGGCGGAGGGAAACC